>WFYP01000284.1 GCA_015490055.1 Nitratifractor sp. | reverse complement strand
ATACTACTTTGCTATCTTTTGCAAATGGTAGTAAAACCTTATGTAAATCTTTATCGTTTTTGGATTTTTGTATCTTTTTTACAATAGGCAACTCTTTTTTCTCTTTAGGTTTTCTATTCATAATTAGCCACATTACTAAAAGTCCAGCTATAAATGATATTAATAAATATATATAAAGCAACCACCCTATATTGGTACTTTTTGTGCTAACAATATTACTAGATGAACTATTGTTCATATCACTATTACTAGGTGCGGTTATTAATTTAGATGTGGCTTTTTGCACATTAGAAGCCTTAGCACCACCAATTACAGTAACCTTAATAGCTTGAGTCTTTTTAACTACCTCTTTTTTACTATTTTTATCAAAATATCTAAGCTCTAAAGCTGGAATTGTAAAGTTGCTATCTCCTACGATTGCAATTTTTTGTGTGAATCTGCCACCATACTCTTTGCCTCTAAATCCGCTTTGAACTTTTGGTTCATCTGCGTAAACCACAGCGTTAGGAATGTCGAAATTGAACTTTTTAACATCGTCTATATTTCCAACACCCTCTACTGTTATAGTTAAATTTACCGCTTTGCCTGCATAGACTTTTGTTCTATCTGGAGTCGCTTTTATATTGAAATCTCCATATAGCTCTAAATTATCAGGAAGTGGCTTAACATTTATTGTAACAGAATTCGAGAAAACTTTGCTCCACTCTAAATTTCCACCAAACATAGATATATTCATCCCACTTCCAAAAAATGGGTCGTAAGCATCCTTTTGAGCCTTTGCAATATGTGCAACTATTGGCGGTATTGTAATTTTGCCACTCTGCTGAGGAAATACAATAAAGTGGTACTTTTGCACAATATAGTTACCCTCTTGACTCTTTTGTACACTACCTACTTGTTTTGCCCATAGATTATTAAATTTTGGTGGCTCAATTTGAGCTTTTGCAATATTGCTATTGGCTTTTAGTTTTAAAACCAAATCTAAATTCAAAGCCTCTCCAACATATGAGCTATTCTTATCCACAACCATTTGTAAACTTGCATCTGCACCATTTTTAATAGCAGTTTTTGGGTCTAAAATAGATACCTTTATAGGCTGAGTTTTATACTCTTTCCCACCAACTTTAACACTAAATGATGGTATCGTAACATTCTTATCTGGCGAAAAGCTATAGCTTCTCTTTAGCGTCTTTTTCATATCGCCATTTAGAATTACAATACTTGTAGATGTTCCACTATCTGTTACTGGATAGTTGGCAATTTCGTCAATTTTTGGAAACTCTATATCGCTTCCTGTTGCACTTAATGTTAGCGTTACGCTATCGCCGGGATAGATTGCTGTTTTATCTATTGTTGCACTTACACTGCCAGCTAATAGATAGATTGGCAGTAGTGCTATTAGTAGTATCTTACCAAGGATTGATATTTTTTTCATCTTGTTTTGCTCCTTTTGTATTTATAGGTAGTAAAAGCGTTTTTATTCCCCTTTTATCTAACTGTTTATTGTATTTTCTTAACTCCATATCGCTAATTGGCAACTTTTTAGGCTTGCCATTTTTGCCCATTTTATGTTTTTTAGCTTGCTCTTGTTTCTTCTTTTGAGCTGCTGAGAGCTTCTCTTTTTCTTTTTGCTTATCTTTTTTATCTTTGCCTTTGCCATCTTTTCTATTTTGCTTCTTATTTTGTTGCTCTTGCTTATTTTTCTTCTGTTGGCTCTTTTGCTTACTCTTATTCTCTTGCTCTTTTTTGTTATTTTGATTCTGCTTATTTTGCTGATTCTTTTGATTTTGTTTATTCTTTTTGTTTTGCCCTTTGCCACCATTTTTATTTTGGTTTTTCTTGTTCTGCTTGTTATTTTTTTTGTTCTTATTCTTTTTATTCTGTTTTTTCTTTTGATTCTTTTTCTTTTGCTGTTGCTTCTTTTTCATCTTTTTTAGCAACTCTAAATTATATCTTGTATCTTTATCTTCTTTAATTTTTAAAGCCTTCTCATAAGCTTTTATCGCATCATCTATCTTTTTTAAATGTGCTAGAGTATTACCCATATTGTGTAACTTCTTAAACTCTAACTTTTTAGATTTAATAGCTTTAAATTCACTCAAAGCTTGCTTATATTTTTTATCTTTATAGTACGCTTCGCCCAAATTATAGCGAACCTCATCGCTAGGATTTTTAACCTTGCTATAATCTTGTATAGTTGCATTATAATCTTTTCTTTTAAAAGCCTCTTGTGCATCTTTTATCTTGAATACATCAAAAATACCAGCATTCACAATACCGATAAATAAAAATAGTATTAATAATTTTTTCATCTTTTTCCTTTCTATCTTTTAACCACCGCGTAGGGGACGACCTATGTGTCGTCCCGCCAATTAAAACGGCTGTAAATATTGACATTGGATGTTTACAGCCGTTTGAGCTAACGGGCAGACACACAGGTCTGCCCCTACACGAAATCACTAACCACTAATCTAGGTAACGAGAATAGCCCCGCAAACATAAACAACAACGCCAATGCCAATGGATATACAAACAACTCTTTAGTATCTTTTATTACAGTTTTACCGCTACTTTTTGCTTTGAATTTAGCTTTGATTGCATCGGCTAAAACTTTCATATCGCCTTTGCCTAAGCTGTACTCCATATATGCACCACCACTCTTTAGGGCTAACTCTTTTATTGCACTATTTAATTTAGTAATTACGATATTTCCATTTTTATCTTTCATTACACCATTTTTTGTTTTTATTACATCACCCTTTTTTGTTGCTACTGCGTAAACAAAAACTTTTATTCCATGCTCTTTTGCATAAGCTATCTCTTTGCTAAAATCTTTATTATCGCCACCATCTGTAAAGATTAGCAGAGCTTTATTTTTACTATTTTTTAACTGCTCATTCGTTACGCGAAGTGGTGCTAAAAGGTTAGTTCCTTTTAGAGAAATATAATCTAAATTCATATTTTTAACCAAATACTTTAGCGTAGCAAAATCGCTTGTAAGAGGCGATACCAAAAAGGCTCTTGAGCTAAAACCAATAACTCCGATTCTAGCCTTTTTAAAATCGTTTAACATTTCAAAAAACTTCTTCTTAGCAAACTCCAAACGGTTAGGGTAAACATCTTCGGCTAACATAGATTGCGAAATATCAAATGCAGTTACAACATCTATATACTCTTGTTTAACAGTAATTTCACCATTATCAATAACAGGGCGAGCCAAAGCAACAATACCAAAAGTCAAAGCCAAAATAAGCAACCAAGAGCGAACCCTCTTAGTAAGCCCAGAGCCCCTTTTTTGCATTTTTGCCAGTAACTCTTTGTTAAAATATTTCTCTAAATTTATACTACTACTCTTTAAAACAAACAGCAAAAGCAGAGGAATTATTAACAATACTAAATACTCTATATTTTCAAATCTCATAATCTCTCCAATTTTTTAATACCATAAATGCCATGTAGGGGACGACCTGTGTGTCTGCCCGTTAGCTCAAACGGCTCTAAATTTCAATTAGGATGAAGGATGTAGGATTTGGGATGTAGGGGACGACCTATGTGTCGTCCCGTTAATTCAAACGGCTGTGAATGTTCGCAATTAACAGTGGATATTTTACAGCCGTTTGAGCTAACGGGCAGACACACAGGTCTGCCCCTACATCCCAAGAACCAAATCCCAAATCCTACATTTTAAACGGGTAGGCACAAGACCTACCCCTACGTGGCATTCGTAAATTTCTAAATCCTAAATCCTATCTCCTATACCCTAGCAAAATCAGCAACACTAACGCCAACAATCCAACGGCAAGTGGATATTGGAAGAAGTAACTCTTTTTAACATACTTATTTGCTTTAATTTTGCTCTTCTCTAACTTGTCGATTTCGTTATAGATTGCTTTAATTTTATCTCCAGAGTCGGCACTGTAGTATTTTCCACCTGTCTCTTTAGCAATTTTGTGCAACACTTGTGGGTTAAAATCTCCAGCTCTTCCCACACCAATAGTATAAACTTTTATACCATATCTTTTAGCTGTTTTTATTGCGACATCTAGCGGAATTGTATTTGTATTATCCATACCATCGGTTAGCAAAATTGCAATTTTATTTTTTGCTTTAGAGTTTTTAAAGAGTCTGCTACTTAAAAATAGTGCTTCATAAAGCGAGGTTCTATTCATTCCGGCAATTCCGACATTTACATTTTTAAGCAGACTAATTAAACTTTTTTTATCGTATGTTAAAGGCACTGCCACATATGCAAAGTCTGCAAAAATTGTTAAGCCAATCTTATCGTGTTTACGCTTTTTGATAAAATCTAAAACTATATTTTTAACTGTACCAAATTTATTATACTCTCGCATCGAACCACTAGCATCTAGTATTAGCGAAATTTCATACCCTTTGGTATTTTCTACTTTTATTTCATCTTTCTTAATTGGGCTTGCAAGTGCTACTACTAGGGCTGTTACTGTTAAAAACTTGAGCAAATTCAAAAGCCAACTCTTCTTTGCTCCACTCTTTGCCAAAAGTTCACTATTTGGAAAGAAAAAAGCCCTAAGCTTTGGCTTGCAAAAGAGGCTGCATATTATAAATAGTATTAATAGTAAAAATACCCAAGGGTATTCGAATGTTATATTCATTTAATTCCTTTCAAATTTTTAACCGTAGGGGCAGACCTGTGTGTCTGCCCGTTAATTCAAACAGCTTTAAATTTTGCCATTTGGTGTTTACGGCTGTTTGAATTAACGGGACGACACATAGGTCGTCCCCTACATCCCAAATCATACATCCGGCATCCTAAGCGGGCAGGCACAAGGCCAGCCCCTACATCCCATGACCCAAATCCTATATCCTGCATCCTGCATCCTAAATCCTAAGTTTCCCTATAAACTCTTTCATTCTATTCACATCACTACCGCTTAGGCTATCTACCTCTTTCTTATATTTATACTTCTCTAAACTTTTCAATATCTCTTGCAACTGCTCTTGCTGTTCGCTATTGGCTAACTTTTGAGCATTTACGCTAAAGTTGTAAACTGCATCTTTTGTGTTGCTGTAATTTAACTCTTTTAATGCCTTTAGTGCCAACTCTTTTGGGCTTAACTTTTTGCGTCTTCTTCTCTTTTTAAAGATTAAAAGATATATTAGCACCACAGCTATTGCAAGCAGTAAAAGCCCGAAACCAGCCCCTACATAGATAGCCAACTCTTGCAAGTGCGTATCTATATTAACAGGTGGTTTTATATCTTTTAATTTTGCTAATTCATCCATTTCAATTCCCTAAATCCTATATCCTAAATCCTAAGATGCAAACAACCTTTGCATCTTAACAAACGGGTCTTCGTCTGTGTAAACTTTTATTGCTCCTATTTGGTGCTTTAAAAAGTGTTCAAATAGTTTTTTATCTCGTCTTTCAATTTCGGCTTTAAAGTTTTTAATTGCCGAACCATCTAAGCTAACTTCATTTTGTTTTAGAGTTTTTGTATCTATTAGCGACAAATCGCCACTAAATTTTGGCTCTTCTTCAAATTTATCTCTTGCTACAATAGCGTAAACTTCGTGTTTTGCACCAAGTAGCGAAAAATCTACCTCTTCGAAAAAGTCGCCAATTACGAAGATTATAGATTTTTGCTTTATGGTTTGTAAAAGGTAATCGCTAAGTTTAGCATAATCTACCTCTTTACCCAAACTATCGAATTCTAAAGCCTTCTCTAGCGTTGTGTAGAGCCAATTTATATTTTTAGTTGGTTTTACATACTCCTCTTCTTTGTCGCTAAAAAAAACTGTGCTAAATCTATCGCTGTTTCTAATAGCCGAGTAGCCAATTAGCGTTAGAATTTCGCTCATAAGCTCTTGCTTTTGGCGTACACTGCCAAAGTAGATATTTCCACTTAGCATAAAGCAAACCACAATATTTAACTCTCGCTCTTCGTTAAAAACATTAATATATGGCTTTTGCTCTTTGGCTGTTACTTTCCAATTTATCTTTTTAACATCGTCGCCAATTTGGTACTCTTTTATTTCGCTAAAGTCGAGCCCATTTCCTTGAAAAACAGAGATATTATTACCAATATTAGCCCCAAACAGACGCTTTTTGGTCTTTATTATTATCTCTCTTGCTTTTGTGTTCATTATTGTCCTTTACGGCAAAGGCAATGTGTCTAAAATCTTCTTTATCACTTCATCAGTCGTAATATTTGCCGCTTGTGCTTTGTAATTTAAAATAATTCTGTGTCTTAAAACATCGCTCGCAACCGAAGCAATATCTAAAGGTGTTACATAATCTTTGCCATCAATATATGCCTTTGCTTTAGCTGCTTTGTATAAGTTTATCGAAGCTCTTGGGCTTGCTCCAAACTCTATATACTCAGCCAATTCGCCTAGTCCATACTCTTTTGGCTCTCTTGTTGCGTAAATTATCGAAACTATGTACTCTAGCAGTGCATCATCCATATGCACGGCTTCTACCTCTTTTTGCATTGCAAAAATATCCTCTTTGCTGGCAACTTGTGCTACCTCTTCGAACTCTTTTTTTGCAACTCTTTTTACAATTTGCACCTCTTCTTTAGCACTATTGTAGCCTACAACAACTTTTAGCATAAATCTATCTAACTGTGCCTCTGGTAGCGGGTAAGTTCCCTCTTGCTCAACTGGGTTTTGTGTAGCAAGAACCAAAAATGGCTTGTCGATTTTAAAGGTTGTATCGCCAATAGTTACCTGACGCTCTTGCATAACTTCTAATAGTGCTGCTTGCACCTTCGCTGGTGCTCTGTTTATCTCATCAGCTAAAAGTAAGTTGGTAAATATTGGTCCTTGCTTTATCTTAAAGTCGCCATTTTTAGGGTCGTAAATCTCTGTACCTGTAATATCACTTGGCAACAAATCTGGTGTAAACTGCACACGCTTAAAATCTAGCCCTAACGCCTTGCTAATAGCATTAATCGCCGTAGTCTTTGCAAGCCCTGGCACACCTTCTACTAAAATATGCCCCTCACAAAGCAAACCAATAAGCATTGCATCTATCAGCTCCTCTTGCCCTACTATAATCTTTTTTACTTCTTCTTTAATAGCTAAAACTTTATTACTCATAACTATCCTCGTATGTATTTTAGAAGTATTATAGTCAATAATTATTAACAAAATATTAATTTAGACTAAAGATTGTTGATATAGTTGCTATCAACCTTTATAAATTTTTCTGTTACTTTCGAGTTATTTTGAAATATTATAATTAACTTATATAAATAATCTAACTAGATTGTTTAATATTACTAAAGGAGTAACAGATGAAATTTTTAACTAAAATAGCACTACTAAGTTCAGTAGCAGCAGGCATTTTAATGGCGGGGCAAGCACCAAAAGCTTATCCGGCTGGAGATTTAGGAAAATTAGTAAAACTTGGTGAAGATATTATGCTTCATACAGATACACATCCATTAACTAAAGATTTAGTGGGTAACAAGCTAAATTGTGCCTCTTGTCACTTAAAAGGTAGCGACGGCAAGCCAGGTACTGGTGATGGTATTGGTACATTTATTGGTACTGCAACAGCTTTTCCTGCATACTCTAAAAGAGAGAAGACAGTACAATCTCTACAAGATAGAGCTAATAACTGCTTTATGAGAAGTATGAATGGTAAAAGACCTATTATAGATAGTAAAGCTTCTATGGCAATGTATGCATACATTACTTGGCTCTCTGATGGTATGCCGATGCATATGGATGCAAAGCGACCTTGTAGCCCTAAAAATAGTGCAAGATGGGCAAAAAATGCTAAGAAATTTGCAAAAATCCAGAAAAAAGCAACTCATGCAAATTATGAAAATGGTAAAAAGATATTTGCAGCTAAGTGTGCATCTTGTCATGGTGACCATGGGCAAGGTATGGGGAACTTCCCTCCGCTATGGGGTAAAGATGCAAAAGGCAACTGGTTATCTTACAATACAGGTGCTGGTATGAGTAAACTTAACAAAGGTGCAGCTTGGGTTCAATCTAATATGCCTTTAGGTCAGGGTGGAACACTTAAAGACCAAGAGGCAGCAGATGTTATGTTATATGTTGATGGACAAGAGAGAGCACCATTCGATTTGAAAAAAGGCTTATTACCAAAAGAGAAAATGGGATACTACAACTCAAAAGTGCTTGATGAACACCATAGTGTAGAGAGTAACTTTAAACAATTTGGTCTTGATTTAAAGAAAATTAAGGGCGAATAGTAGTATTTAACACAAATCGTATAATCCTCCTAAAAATGTTACCCACCAATGGGTAGCATTTTGCTATAATTAACTTATGAAAAAAATCTATCTACCACTTATTGTACTATTTAGTACCATTTTATTAATACTATTTGTTTTTTATAATAGATACTCAAACTACTATAAAGATGAGCAAATCAGCAGATATGTATCGAAAAATATAGAGATTTTAAATGAAAATTTAGAGTTTGAAAAACGATATGCACTCTCGCTCTCGCTAATGGTTTCTAAAAACAATACCCTAAAAGAGGCACTAAAAGCTAACAATAGAGCCGTTGCATTAAAAGAGTTAGAGCTAGTAATTAAAGAGATAGAGCAGACAACGCACACGAAAATCGACATCCAAATACACACAAAAGATTTAAAAGCATTTGCAAGAAGTTGGGATAGAAGCAACTATTATGGAGCCGATTTAAGCTTTAGAAGAGGGCTTAAAATTGTACAAAAGAGCCAAGCCCCTTTTGTATCTATCGAGCTAGGCAAACGACTAAACATTAAAGCGATTTCTCCAATTTTTGATAAAAACAGATACATCGGCTCTATCGAAGTAATTATGGGCTTTAGCGGTATAAAAAAGAGGCTAAAAAAGTTTGGGCTTAGCATATTGGGGCTGTTAGATAAAAAGTATATAAATATAGCGGTAGATTTAAAAAACAATGCCAAAATAGGCGATTATTATGTTGTAGAGAAGCGTTACCCAAAAGAGCTTTTTAACTTATTGCAAAAAAATAGATACATTCTAAGTGGCCAAAAGTTTTACTATAAAATTGGCACAGATATTGTAGCCATTATTCCAATGAAGAGTGTCGGCATTGTAAATGTTGGTAAAATTGCACTGCTTATGAGAGCGGAGCAAAAGCAAGAGTTATCTATTGAGCAACCAAGCCTAAATAATTACCAATTTAAGGGCACAAAACGCAAGGTTATAATAAAATGAGAATACTACTGCTAGAAGATGACTACCTCTATAGAGTCAGCATAACAGAGTTTTTAGAAGGTTTAAATTACGAAGTAGATGCCTTCGAAGATGGGCAAGAAGCCTTAGATGCAATTTATGATAACTCTTATAGCGTGCTTTTGCTAGATATTAGAGTGCCCACAATAGATGGCTTTGCAGTATTAAAAGAGATACGAAAATGTGGAATTAACACTCCAGTAATTGTACTCACTTCGCTAACAGATATAGAGGATTTAAGCTTAGGCTACGAGTTAGGCTGTAGCGACTATATACGCAAGCCGTTTGAGTTAAAAGAGTTAAAGTACCGCTTAGAGTTTTTAATTAAAAATTCTCTCTTTAAAGCAAATGATAATTTAATAAAAATAGATAAAAAGTACAGTTTTGAAATTATAGAAAATAGGCTCTTTAAAGATGGCAAAGAGATAGAGTTAAGCTCTATAGAAAAAAAATTAGTGAACTTTTTAGTTAGAAATATGGGAGTATATAAATCAATAGATACCCTGCAAGATGAGGTTTGGGAGGGGCGCGATGTAACTTATGCCGATATTAGAATGTGCATTAAACGCATCCGCGACAAGTGCGACAAAGAGTTTATAAAAACTAAAAAGATGGTAGGGTATAAAATTGGTTGATGGCAAGATAATAGATAGCAAACACACACTTTTTCAAATGATACTCTTGTTGCTTATTGTCTCTATCCCTATGCATTTTTACATTACAAGCGAGTTAGAAAATGCAAAATATAAAGATAAAACCGAATTAGAAACTTACGCAAAACAGGTTGCAAACAGAATTTATATATTCTCAAACTCAAACGATACAGAGTTTTACTTTCCACGCTCTAACCTTTATAAAAGTGCAATATATGGAGCTGATGACAAAAAGATATTCTCTCTGCTTTCAAAAGATATTAACCCAAAATATATTGATTTTACAGACATAGATGGCAGTAGATACTTAAAAACAACACTCAAGCCAAATGTGTTTGATGCAAAATATCTAATAGTACAAAAAAAGATAAGCTACTATAAACTGATAGTAAATGTTATTACAATCTTAATAGTTGTTGCAGTGCTTGTATTTTTGGTACTATTTTCTATAATAAAACAGAGTGCACTGCCTTATAAAAAGCTAAATCAATACTTAGAAGATTTCATAAAAGATGCAATGCACGAGTTAAAAACCCCAATGGGTGTGATATTGCTAAATTTGGACTCTTTAAGTGCAATTTATGAAAATAACAAAATGATTCTTCGAGCAAAATCGGCACTTAAGAATATGATTGTAATTTATGAAGATTTAGAGTTTTTCGTAAAAAATAAAAAGGTAGCACACAATAAAATAGATATAAATCTCTCTAAATATGTTTGCGAAAGGGTAGATTTTTTCAGCGATTTACTGCAATCAAAAGAGATAACAATAGTAAAAGAGATAGAAGAAGAGGTCTCTATAAAATTTAATAAATTAGAGTTAGCAAGAGTCATAGACAACACACTCTCTAACGCCATAAAATACTCTAAAGAGAAGACAAAAATCAGTATAAAAGTCTGGAAAGATGGTAGTAAAGTATATCTAAAAATAAGCGACCAAGGCAGAGGAATAGCAGACACTAAAAAGATTTTCAGACGCTACTACCGCGAAGATAAAATCAGCGGAGGTTTTGGCTTAGGCTTAAGCATCGTAAAAAATATTTGCGACAAAAACGGAGTGCAAATAACCGTAAACTCAAAAGCAGGCAAAGGCTCTAGCTTCGAGTATAGATTCTAAATTAAAATAGATAAATTGCACATTAATATAATTATAAACATAAAATATATACATATTATGGTATCATTCTTTCAATATTATAAAAAGGGTAGAATTTATGCAAAAGAGATTTCTAAATTATCTATTTACTATTATATTAGCTTTTTTACTACTTGGTTGTGGTGGTGCAACTAATAGTGCAACAAATGGTAGTACTATTAATGAAGGAAACAGTAACAGCGATAGTAGTAATAATAATGCTAATGATGAGTTTTCAAAGACAGAGTATAAAGGGTTGGTATTTTACCATAAAAATCTACCCTCTTCTAATTATAAGTTAGAGCAAGTTGATAATAATACTTTTAACTCTCTAAGCGGTGCACAAAAACTAAAAGTTGCCAATAAGTTACTAAATACTCTATATTTTGGTTACCCTTTAAAAGAGTTAAAAGAGAAAATAGCTAGTGGGACATTTATAAGTGATATACAAAATGGCTTAAATGTTGATAGTACCGATAGAGAGTGGTTAGAGAATTATATTTTAAATGATGATATATTTAGACAATACACAAGTAGATATTATCTTCCACAAGTAAATACAATTTTAGCTCGTTTTTATGCAGCTAAAAAGTTAGATAAGTACTATTATGAAAATTGGGTTGCTTATACTTTAACTCAGACAATAATGTTTTCGCCAGCTTATGAACTTACAAATACTCATACACCAGATATTTCAAATGTTTATAATCATTTAGTTAATATGCTAGAGGTAGATAGTGGTATGAGATTTATAACATATGTTCATATGATGAGCGAAGATAATTGGCGTAGATTTAGAAGCCCTGAGGATAATGGTAGAGAGATGTTAGAGATTTATCTACAAGATGCTAACGATTCGCATGTGCCATTGGCTGGGCAAGCTTTGAAAAACTGGAGCTTAAATGAAGATGGCGATACACTAGAAGTGGGCTTAAACAAAAACACAAAGCCTATTCATCTATTTGGTAAAACTATTTATACAGGTGAGGATTTTTATAGAGAGTTGGTTAAATCTTCTGCATTTACTCGTGGTGTTACAAATAGGCTTGTTGCTTTCTTTTTCCCTAACAAAACTGCACAAGAGAGAGCAGATATTGCTAGCAAAATTGTATCTAGCAAACCAGAGACTTGGCAAGATATTTTAACTCAAATAATATTTTCTAAAGAGTACTTGCTTAATAACCACAGAGCACAAAGTGCCGAAGAGACATTCTTCTCTTTAGCTAAAAAGATGGATTATAGAGTAAAAAGAGATAGCATATTAAGATTTAGAGAGGCACTAGATAGCATGCATCAGGCAGCAATGAAGTACAAATTAGGAAAAATCGAGCGTGTTCCGCTAGATACACTATCGTTTGCTTATTATCATAAATTTATTCGTATGTCGGTGTTATTAAAGCATGCCGACGCATCGCAGACGAATCATGATGCTTGGAGTTATAGCGGATGGCAAGATAGCTTTGTAGATTTTGATAAATTTAGCAACGATAGCAGAGATGATGTTGTTAGTTTAAGAGGCTTGGTAAACTATCTTTTCGAGACAATTTTAGGCAGAGATGCAAAAGAGGATGAGCAACAATTCTTTAAAAGCCATATGATAGAGCAAAGAGATGGCAAGGAGTTATTTAAATCTGAATTTAATATCTTCGTAACAAGAGATGACCCACAAGATGAAGAGAAGAGAAGAAGAGATAATAAGCTTCGGATTGTTATAAGTGTGCTAGATTATATATCTAGACTTAGTGAGACATACAGCCAAATGGAGGTAAAGTAATGAAATTTTCATATTTAAAAAACAGAAACTTTAAAGTAGTTTTCTCAAAGAGAGTAGATATCACAAAGCTTCTTGAAAAGGAGATTTTAAAATGAAACGAAGAGACTTTATAAAATTGTCGGTATTGGTATGTTCGACACTTGCATCAACAGATTTTTTACAAGCAAAAGAGTTTAACGAAGATGATATAAATTTTTCAAAAGCTACTTTCGACGACAATGGAGCACAAACTATTATTGTAAATATGTATGGTGGTGCTAGCCAACTTGCAGGAAATATTACAAACATAGATGAGATAGAGCAGCACTCTCAAAATAGTTATAGCTACTTTAGAAGCATTAGCAAAACCGAAAATGGTTGTTGGAAAGAGGCTGGAGGTGACTATATGGAAAAACTACTAGCCAATGGTGATATGACACTATATAGATGTTGCTACTCTGCAATTAGAGAAAAAAACAATAACAAATCACACGGACTTTGCACAGAGCAGAATCAAAAAGGCTCTTTCGATACCAATGGTGGTGGTATTGTTACAAATATTGCAGAGATTTTAGATAGTAATGGCGCAATAGATAGTAAAACGGTTATGCCTTTTGTTACGCTAGATGGAGATTCTAATTTTTTTGCACCGCTAAATAGACCACTTAAGAGTTATCTTAAAGCTACAACTATTGATGAAAATTTGGATAATCCATATAAAAGAGCTAGATGGAGTGTAAGAGAGTGGTTTTACTATACACGCCAAGAGAGGGAGCACGAGCACTATAACGATACAGATGAAAATGGTGGTTTTGACCCTAAATTTAGTATAGATATGGATGCTTTAGCTCAACGCCACAACCCTAATGGTAAAATTAAAAATGCCTTTGCAAAAAGAGCCGATTTAGAGCACTTTATAGACGAAATTGCAAAAAAGCAGACGCCAGATTTAGGAGAAAATAGCTACCCTGATAATAAGTTTTCTAAAAAGATAGAAACTGCAATAAAACTGTTGCATAAAAACCCAGATACGAAAATAGTAACATTAGGAACTGGCGGTTTAGGTGGTTGGGATGACCATAGTAATGCAAGAGACTATGTTACAAGAATGGAGGGACTATTTGCTACTCTACACTCTGCAATGGCACATTTAAAAGCTGTTGGCAAAGATGGAAAGATAAACATAATGGTATTTGCAGAGTTTGGAAGAAATGTAAATTTAAACTCTGCAAATGGCTGGGACCATGGTAATTTGCAAAACCTTTATGTACTTGGTGGCAAAGATTACTTTAGCCACAAAGGAGTTGTTGGTGAGACCATTGTAGATGTTACTGGTAGCTTAAACCGATTGTGGCTAAAACCAAAACAGGGAACTTACTGGTTCGAGCCAATTAGCATAGCTTCGACACTCTATAAACTATACGGTATAGAGAATCCCGAAGTATTAACGGGCGGGAACTTTAAAGTACTAAACATATTGGCATAAATATCTAATTTTAGATATAATTGCTGTATGAATAATTTTAAAGCAAAAGTGCGAGAGTTTTACAAACCATTTTATGACAATGGCGATAAAGCACACTTAATAAACCATGCGGATGATGTATGTGAATTGGCATTAGAAATTAATAAAGATTGTAATGAGAAATTAGTAATTTTAGCTAGCTATATTCACGATATTTTTAATGCCACCGATAGAAAAAGGCACAATATCTTAGCATACGATTATGTAAAAAATCGAAGTGATAAGTTTTTAAAAGAGTTAAACGATGAAGAACTTGACCTTGTAGCTCATGCTGTATTAGAGCATAGAGGAAGTTTTAAAGGCGAATTTTTCTCAAAACTCTCTGCAGTTATTAGCTCTGCTGATAGAGGTCACCCAGATGTTGCGCAAACAGTAATTCGCAGTATGAGATATAACAACGCTAATGCTCAAGATGTATATGAGCATATGATAGATAAATATAGCTCGAATGGGTATGCTAAATACCCTAAAGTGTATAAAGAGATATTTGAAAAAGAGCTAGAAGAGTTCAAAAAAGAGGTAGATAATATTTCAGTTGAAAAAATTGAAGATATATGGAAGAATCGAGATAGCCAATAGCAGTTTAGCTATTCTCTCTTGGTTTGTAGTTTAATATTCGTTTTACATTGTCTAAAGATAAAAAGAATATTGCGTCAAATATTGGGTTTAGTTTGGTTTTACTGTCGCTTATTACAATAAATGGCTCTATTTTTTCTATATCGTCTCTGCCCTCTATTTCGATTTCGAATACTATTGGGCGAAGTGTTTTTACTAAATTTAATGCTTTTTTATAGCCTTTTTCATTAGGTTCTAAAAGTAAATTGTCTCGCTCGCTCTCATTAAGTCTTAGTTTTTGCAGTAGCTCTAGTTTATCTTTAAATATTACTTTCTCCCAATATATATCAGCAAATTCGCTTTTAAAATCGCAGTATGGGCTAATTAGTGGGTGTGGTTTAGTAGCACGAATATCTTCTAAAAAGTTTAGAAAAAAGTTTTGCCCTCCAAATTTTTGAGCTAAATTGCTTAAATTTTTGTGCAGTTCTTGTTTCTCATTTTCGGGTAAGTTGTTAAAGTGTGACATATCTTATCTTTTTATATATTAGACTTGTTGCGACATAAGGATACACCATAAATAGGTTTTAAAGAAGTAAGATTGTGCAAAACTTTTTTTGAGGCATAGCCAAAGCTATGGCGATAAAAAATTTTGTGCAAGATTGCTTCTTTAAAGCCTACCCTTCGGGCTTTACATATTTGCCCATATACTGCGTTAAGACTTCTTGAATTAGCTTTGGCTAGTCCTGCGTCGTCTTACCTTGTACATGAACAAATATGTAAAGTTTATGGTGCATTCTTATATCGCAACAAGTCTATTATACCAAAATATTGCAAAATGTCATAATATACAGTAATCTAAAAAGTTTATGCGAAAATATGCTAAATAGGAGATTTGTCTTGAAAATATTTAAAAATAATTTAAAAGAAACTACCAACGAAGTAGAAGATAATATTTTAGTAAGAACACCTACCAGTGGAACATTTATATCAAAATCTATATCTATACAAGGAGATATAAAATCTCAAGAAGCAATTACTATAGAGGGTAGAATAACAGGGAATATAGCTTGTGAAGATATAGTTGTAATTTTACCTGATGGTATAATAACTGGAGAGATAGAGGCAAAAGAAGTACGAATAGATGGCAAAGTAAAAGGCTCACTAAAAGCAAAAATTGTAGAACAGTCACAATCAGCTACAATCGAAGGTGATATTTTAGCAGATATAGTAATTTTAAATGGTAGTAGTGTTGGCAATATTTTATGTAGAGAAACTTTAGAAATAGGCAAAAATGCAAATATTAAATCTAATAAATGTAAAGCTGAAACTATTACGATAGATGGTTGTATAACGGGCAATGTTGTAGCTTCTAAATTAATAGAGTTAGAAAAAAATGCGACACTAAAAGGTTCTATAAAAGCAAAAGAGATAAAGAGTGAACTTGGATGTAAAATTTCCGCTAAGGTGGATATTTTTGATAATAAAGATAAAAATCTTAATAAATTGACTTAGCTTAAAATTGGTGTAATAAAAAAGTTATATAATAGTTATAACCAAAACTAAAGGGGATATGATGGGATTTTTTAGTGGGAAAAAAGATAAAGAGACAGAAAGAAATTTAGAAAAACCTCAAGAGAGTGTTAAAAAACCTATTCACAATAATGTGGTAAGTAGTGAAATGGTTAAAACACCAACTCGGAATGTTTCAGTTATTAAGGAAAACTTCAATGTAAAAGCCGAAATAGAGGGCGAAGGCTCTTTAATAATTGGTGGGCATTTTGAAGGAAAAGTAAAAGTAGATGATACACTATTTGTAGAAAAAGGTGCTCTCTTTAGTGGCACAGTGCAAGCAAAAAATGTAAAAATTTCTGGAGATTTTGAAGGAACTATAAATGCTAATGCTGTAGAAATTACAAAAAGTGGTAGATTAAATGGAACTATAAATGCCAATAAAACACATTTAGGTGGCTTTGTAAAAGGTATTATTAAATCTATTGAAAGCATAGAGATATCAAGCAGTGGAATAATAGATACTCAAGAGTGCAAAAGTAAACAGATAAAAATAGAAGGAAATGTAGAGGGCAGAGTTGTAGCATCTGAACTATTAGAGGTTACAAGTGGCGGTTCTGTTAAAGGCGATATTATAACAAAAGGAATCCGAACCGAACAAGGTGGTTCAATTATCGGAAATATTCAAACATACGATGAATCTATCCACTCACAAGATATTCCATTAAACAGCAATGAAGAACAAAACCAAATAGACCCAGAAGTAGCCAAACTAATAGACATAGACCCAAATGACTTGGAAAAATATGCCAAAAAAGAAGAAAAAGAGATAAAACGAATTACTACTGAAAAGAAGTAAATTCTAGTTGTCCTTCTTATGGCTATTTTGATACAATTCTAAAACTTATAAGAAGGATTTTTTTGAATATATTACTCTTTATTAAAAATCTACAAGGAAGAGGTGTTAGTAAAGTATATTTAAACTTGGCTAAACTCTTACAGAGTGGCGGGTATAATGTTTATTTTGTTATTCGTCAGAATATTGT
>WFYP01000283.1 GCA_015490055.1 Nitratifractor sp. | reverse complement strand
GCTTAAAGCATAAAGCCAAAAGCTTGCCACCATGTCATTCCCGTGAAAACGGGAATCCACAGTTTAAATTGCCGAAAAAGCACTTTTTCTACTTTTAGGCAGTTAAAATCGTGGACTCCCACTTCTGTGGGAGTGACGAAGTGGTTAGCTTTAAGCTTTCGGCTTTGAGTATAAAGCCAAAAAATGGATATAGAATCCTTAACTTAATGGCAATGTAGGGCACCTCTAATAATAGGTGCCCTTAAAACAAAAAGAATATTCACTATCGCCGTCATTCTGAGTGGATGCGAAGCATCTAGTTTAAACGGCTGTAAAGCTAAGAGTTTGTATCAGCTTTTTAAGTTAGATTCTTCACAAACGCTTGGAATGACGGCAATGGTAAGCTTTAAATTACTGCATTTTATAGAAGTAAATTCCTTAAGGGAAATAGAGATGCCAATATAAGTATTTAATGATAAAACTAATAACTGAAGTTGGTAAAATAAGGTGATTTATTAATATTGTATGAAGAATACTGTTTTAAATAGTACTAATTTGGCGAAGAGATTTTTAACCTGAGTTCAACGGAGTACCATATCCACAATTTTATGAGGTTTTTCATAGACAACGACAGATTTTAGCAGGACTAACTGGTTAATTCCTTGTGCTTGCACTCTCTTTGAGAAAAAAATCTGTCTAAGCATATGGAAAACCTCATAAAACCCATAGGGAAGCCTAAAAATGGGCAATCTTTTCAAAATTAAATTCTTGAATTAGCTTTGGCTAGTACTTCGAATTGAATTTTGAAAATCTTACCCATTTTTAGGCTTTTGTGAATGTGGTATTCCGTCGAACTCAGGTTTTAGGAAAGCGTTACTCTGTAAACTTCGCCAAGTTAATACTAATAAGTAATACAAAGCAACAAAGGTTAATCTACCTTTATTGCCTATGTGTAAATTATCTGCTTTTTAAGTAAAGCCCAACAGCTTGTAGTGGTTTGCCTTTTAAGTCGCCACAGCTCTTGTTTGCTTTAATGTAAGCTTTTGCATCGCCTGCTGAGTTGAATTTAGTAGAAATTGCTTTACACTTCTTTTTGTAAATCATCTCTCCCATTTTAGCCATTTTAGCTTGTTTCATTTTAATCATTTTAGCCTCTTTTTCAAAAGCTTTTTTTGCCATTGCTAAAACTTCTTTGAATTTCATAACTTTACCGCCATTTACTTTAGCAAATTTCTCTGCTGCCTCTTTAGTTCCAAAAGCGTATTTACTAACCTTTGACATAGTAGCTGGTTTATTGCTACCTACTACATACCAAGCTTTACTAACTGGAATAAACTTTAAAGTAGTGTTATCTACAACTTGAATATCTCTAACTTTAGCACCACTGTTCATAGTATCAACTAAACAGTGCATAGAACAAAATTGTTCCATCTTGCCATTTACTTTTGCTGCATGGTTTGTTTTGTAAAACATAGGCAAAGTCATACCACATTTAGGACAAAACATTTTAGCCTTACCATCTTGCAAAATTTGAGCCTTCTTAAAAGGAACGGCACGGAAATTGTGCATCTTCATACCCTTTTTCATTGCAGGCATACCATTCATCTGCCCAAACAGAAACGAAACCACCACCATTAAAAACACCAAAGCTTTTTTCATCACTTCTCCTTAAAAATTTAATAAAAATATTATATAAAAGAATTGTTAATTTTATATTAATAAAAGTTAGGATTAAGGATATAGGGTTTTGGATATGGTTTTTTGTAGAATGTAGTACCATTCTACACCAAATCGGTGCAGAAAAGTACTACACTAGCTTATAAGTAGAAAGTACTATATAAAAAAGTCAATACTTCTTTAAGCATTATTGTCTAAAATAATTGTTTCATAGAATGGTTCAACTGGACCATCTATAATGTATGGGAATATTTTCATAACATCGGCTCTAAAACGAGGATCAGTATGAGAATTTTCATGATCATATACGCTTTCCCAAACACCGTGGAAAAGATAGTGTGTTTTACCATTTCCATCTGAGAAAGCACTTTGTAATATTTCTGTAGAGATAGCTTTTCTATAATGTAAATTTTGGTAAGAACCAGGTATTCCCTCTGGATATTTTGGATTATAATCAAAATCACCTTTTGCAGGACGGAAAGTATTTTGAGCCACTTTTAAAAGTGATAAGCTTTTTTTATTAAATACATCTAAATCTTTTGTAAAAATACTTACATGGTTATTTACTGTTATATATCTATTAGTTATTTTATCTTTTTG
>WFYP01000282.1 GCA_015490055.1 Nitratifractor sp. | reverse complement strand
GTGTTAAAAGTATATTACTTTTTAATATTAAGGGCACCTATTTTTAGAGGTGCCCCTTAACCTTGTTATCGTAACATATTATATAGTATTGTTAAGAAACTATTAGTTATTAAAAGGGTATAGTTTTGTTTGGGGAGGCACCATGGGTGTAAGTGTTGAGAGACTAAGAAGTATTAATGATCGATTAAAAAGAAAAATAGAGCAAAAATCTTCTTCTAATGCTAATGAACTATTTACTATTGATGTAGAAACTATTGATGATTCTTTAAGTAGTAGCGGTAATTCAAATTTATTAAAAAAGATACCATTAGAATTAAGAGAAGCTATTGAAATTAATGAAAAATCTGATAGTGTGAGATTAG
This sequence comes from Nitratifractor sp., assembly GCA_015490055.1. Taxonomy (GTDB): domain Bacteria; phylum Campylobacterota; class Campylobacteria; order Campylobacterales; family Sulfurovaceae; genus JAADEQ01. Next base: position 4,249 of record WFYP01000282.1, on the reverse strand, counting down.
ATAATATAGTAAGAATGCTAGAATTATATAAAAAACTTGATATAGAAAAAAAAGCCCCAAATATAGCAGAGATCTTTGTATATAAAGCTATGAATATTAGTGGTATAGGACTAAAAGAGGATGATTTTGGAGAGATTAGAGAGGGGAAATATGTACAAATTATTGCAATTACATATGAGCCAGATAAAAATGGTAAGAAAAAAGCAAAAAATATCTCTTTAGGATACTTTGGAAAAGCCGAAACTTTAGATAAAGATTTTAAAAACGAAATTATAGAGTTTGTTTTAAGATGGCGTTACGAAAAAGCATTTCAAAACTTAAAACATTACAGAGTGTTATTAGCAAGATTATCATAAGGGCATCTATTTTTAGAGGTGCCCTTAAATTTTTTTTTGATACAATACGAATAAAAAACATTTAAGGAAATTTATGAGTATTAAAGCTAATATCGAGAACCTTCTAATTCAGTTAAACTATCCAGTTAATGAAGCTACTACTAAACAGTTAGAAAACATTACAGAAAATACAGCTAACTTCTTTGATTTTGCACAACATATTTTTACTTTAAGCGATGATTTAAAAGCTGTTAATGCAGTTGTTGCACTATCTAACTCTAAAGATTATTTAAAAGTCAAAAGTAACTCTAAAATAGATTCAGAAATAGAGAAATTTAACGAAATTGTTAAATTTTGGGCAGATAAATTTAAAGTTGCACTTCAAAAAGTAGATAATAAAAATACTTACTACATTATTGGCAAAAACTCTTAATGCCACTTAGCCAACTAAATGAGCAGCAGCTTAAGGCTGCGACTGCTGATTTTGGTAAAAACTTAATTATTGCAAGTGCAGGTACTGGAAAAACCTCTACAATAGTTGGACGAATTGCTAACTTATTAAAACAAGGTGTTGAGCCAAACAAAATTTTGCTTTTAACTTTTACAAATAAAGCAGCAACCGAAATGGTTGCAAGACTTAAGCGATATTTCGATGCTAAAATTATTGACAAAATAGAAGCCGGCACATTTCATGCTGTATCTTATCGCTGGCTAAAGGCAAGAAATCCAAAACTTACACTTAAGCAACCAGGCGAATTAAAAACACTTTTTCGTACAGTTTATGAAAAAAGAGAGTTTCATCGCTTAGATTTAGGAGTAAAACCATTTTCTGCAATTTATCTTTATGAACTCTACTCTTTGTATCAAAATTCATGCCTAGATAGTTTTAGTAGCTGGATGCAAGAGAGATACGAAGAGCATACTCCACTTTTAGATATATATCAAGATATTATCGATGAATTCGAAGAGGCAAAAGAGGAGTACGGCTTTGCTTCATTTAACGATTTACTAATTTTAGCAATAAAGAGTATAAAGCAAGAGCCAATAGAGTTTGAAGAAGTCTTAGTAGATGAGTATCAAGATACAAATACTCTACAAGAGGCACTTGTAAATACTCTAGACCCAAAATCTCTATTTTGTGTGGGTGATTATGACCAGAGTATATATGCATTTAATGGTGCAAATATAGAAAATATCTCTACATTTGCAGATAGATATAGGGGTGCTAATGTTTACTCTTTATCTGTAAATTACCGCTCTAGTAAAGATATATTAAATTTAGCAAATAGAGTAATTAGTAAAAATGAGAGAATTTACCCAAAAGAGTTGCGAGTTGGTAAAGTAGGGGAGTCTATACCTCCAAAACTATTGGTTTACGAAAACCTCTTTGACCAATATCAATCAATAGCACAGCAGATTAAAGAGAGTAAAACATCATACGAAGATATTGCAATTATCTTTAGAAATAACTCTAGTGCTGATGGTTTAGAAGCTAGTTTAAGAGAGTTAAATGTACCTTGTCGTAGAAAAGGTGGAACTAGCTTTTTTGATGCAAAAGAGATTAAATTTATTTTAGATATTGTGGCACTTATAGTAAACCCTAAAGATTTAATGGCATTTATTCATATATTTGAATATGCAAAAAATGTAGGTGCAGTATTGGCAAAAGATATTTTCCTATCTCTAACCCATTTTGGAAATGGAGATTTAATAAGAGGTGTAATAAACCCAGTAATTAAAGAGCTTCCTAAATTACAAAGAGTAAACAGCCGACAGTTAGGGCTTTTTGATGATTGCAACGAAATTGGTTTGGCTTCCAGATTTGCACATATGGGCTTTAGCAAAGAGACAATGAAGCACCCTATAGTAAAGTTATCAAAAATAGAGAAAGAGTCTTTGCAATTTTTTGAAAATTTTAGTGAATTGATTAAAAGTATAAAAAACTCGAGTAGCTCTTACGAAGTTGTATCTAAAATTATTAAATCTAAGTTATATATTAATTTAGTAGAGATGTTGTCTACCCAAAGAGCAAAGCTTAAAACTGGAGAGATAGACCAAAACAAAAAAGAGGAATCTAAAAAAAGAATTTACAATAAAGCAAAACTTTTATTAGAGCTTTCTCGTCCATATAAAGATTTAAGCCGTTTCCTAAATGCTATGATTTTAGGTGGCGGAGAAGTTAGCGAAGGGGAGGGGGTAAATTTACTTACAGTTCATGCATCTAAAGGTTTAGAGTTTGAAGATGTCTATATAGTTGATTTAGCAGACAATCGTTTCCCAAATAGAAAGCTTATGAGTAAAAATGGTGGACTTGATGAAGAGCGACGCCTATTTTATGTAGCAGTAACTAGAGCAAAAACTAGACTATATCTATCTTATGCAAAATTCGATAGAATAAAAAAGGCTCAATATCAACCATCTTTATTTCTATATGAAGCAAAACTCTTAAAAGAACCAATAGAAACTTAATGGTTCATTATGAACTATTACTAGAAAAGCTGGTCTTTTTTTTCATTTTTTATTCTAATTCTATCCCAGAAAAAGTCTGTATGCTTTTCAAATAGGGTTGCAGCTACTGCTGTAGATTTATTATCGGCTTTTAACCTTACAATTTGTAACTGATAAAAGAATAGGGGAGAGAAAAATTCATTAGCAAGTACTAAAGGATCCATAGATTCTATCATTTCATCTTGCATCATCATAAAAAATACAATAGATAACTTTTTTACATTTTTTTGATAAAACTCTTCATTATAAAAGATTCTAAGTCGTTCGTTATTAAATAACTCTTGCATCATAAATCTAAAGAGTAAATCTGTTTTAGTATCATAACTTATTAGTTTGAACATATTCGATACTTGCTTAAGTAGTGATTTACCCTTTTTATATATCTCTTTAGGCTCTTTATCTTCAAACAAGTTTATTAAATGACTATTTGATAAATTATCTATAATTTCATCTAAAATTGCCTCTTTGTTTTTAAAGTGGTTATATATTGCACTCTGCTGAATACCAACCACTTTTGCAATTTCTCTAACTGTAGTTGCCTTATAACCTTTTTCAGCAAAAAGTTTAACAGATGCATCGTATATCTTCTTTTTTGTACCAGAAAGTTTACTCAAAATATGCTCCTCATGGAATTATAAGCATATTATACTGAACATTTGTTCTTATGTCAATAGAAAGTAAAAGAACATTTGTTCATTTAAATAATTTCAATAGTGAACAAATGTTCTTTTAAAGATAAAAAGAAAATCTCTCTTTTAGAACAAGTGTTCATATAGGTTTTATTTTGTATCTAGTATAATACCTATTTTATGGGCTTTAAAGCTTATTATGTCTATATTATTTGGAGTCTTATCTGGAGTGATAACTGTAGCATTATTAGTTAGGGGATTAAGTGTGACTTGTGCAATAAAGTATATATCATCATATTTTAATAAATAGTGCCCATTAGAGTGAAGTAGGGTACAATTTAATTCTAGTACATCTCCTATTTTGATGTTTAAAGGTTCATACTCCCCATAATATATAAACTTTTGTGTATTATTTTGAGTAATTGATTCAGGTTTATTTTGTTTACTTAAGGCAGAAAATAAGCCATTTTCATCTTTTTCAGATATATTAGATTCTGATAAAAGAAAATCTAATGATGCATTATATTGAGAAGCAAAACTTAAAATTACTTCTTGGGGTAATTTTTCTCGTTTTATCCAAGTATTTAATGTATTGTAACTGACATTTAGTTCTTTAGCTAAGTCGATATTAGTTTTTAAATTCGCAATCTGTTTCATCTTATCTATTAAAAGTTTTATATTATACATGGTTCAATCCTGAGAAGTAATTTATTATGGTTCATTTTAAACTATATTTTTTAAAAGTAAGCTTATAATATCTTCAATATAGATTAATAA
>WFYP01000281.1 GCA_015490055.1 Nitratifractor sp. | reverse complement strand
CCGTTTATACAAAGTGTTACAAACTCACTTGTTAGAGGTTTTAAGTTTTTACTATCTAAGTTGCTCTCACTTGCCTCTCTAGCTCTATTTATTATATATGAACTTTTGTTCATCTCTTTATCACTTAGTAGTGTAATCGCCTCACCTTGGGCATCTGCTCGCCCTGTTCTTCCAATTCTGTGAGTATATGTCTCTTCATCTTGTGGAGCATCATAATTTATAACTAGCTCAATATCTTTAACATCCAAACCACGAGAAGCAACATCGGTAGCTACCAAAATTCGCTTAGAGCCATTGGCAAATGCAATCAGCGCTTCGTCTCTCTGCTCTTGGTCTAAATCGCCTTGCAAATCTATTACGCTGTGCCCATCATTGTGTAAATTGTCTGCCAAATTTATAACAGCTTGCTTTGTATTTGCAAAAATCAAAACCGATTTTGGTTTTTTTGTGCTTAGTATCTTTTGAAGAGTTTTATATTTAGAGTTTGTTTTATAAAAAATCTCTTCTATTTTAAGAGCTTCTATCTTAGTATCTACTTTAATAACAAGCGGATTTTGCAGTAATTTATTTGCCAACTTCTCAAGACTATTGGGGTAAGTTGCCGAAAACAAAATTCTCTGCTCTAGCTTTCTTGCATTAGATACAATCTTCATAATATCGTCATAAAAGCCCATATTTAGCATCTTATCGGCTTCATCAAGAACAACTGTTCTTATACTCTCAAGCTTCAAAGTCTCTTTCGAGAGGTGGTCTATTATCCGCCCCGGAGTTCCAATAATAATATTCGCCCCAAGAGTCAAAGAGTCCGCTTGTCTGCGAAGTGGTACACCGCCATAAAGAGTAACAATTTTAAAGTTTGGTATATAACTAGCAACACGAGAGAGCTCTTTTGCAATCTGTTGCACAAGCTCTCTAGTTGGAGCAATTATCAAAGATGTTGGCTGGCTACTACCAATAGCTTGCAAAATAGTGGGAATACCAAAACTAAGTGTTTTACCAGAACCAGTTTTAGACTGAACCAAAACATCCTTACCTTGCATAATAGGTTCTATCGCTTCACTCTGTACCTGTGTTGGCTTATTAAAACTCAAATTATCTAATTGCTCAAGTAAATCTTGTGGTAAGATATTTATAGAACTAAATTTATTCATTAATCTACTTTTTTCAAAGTATAGCATAAAGAAGCAATGCTTAGCTTTATACTTTAGAATTAGCTATTTACACCCATGATGTTCTAGCCACATATCTTTACGACCAATCCATACTGCCCACTGTGGTGGTGTGCAATCTTTTTTTATATTCGTTGAGTTATCACTTTCATCATCGTCTGCAAATTCCATTGCATCTTTTTGTTCTTGGGTTAGCTTCGATGTAGTGTAACCATCGTATTTATAAGTTTTTAAGCCCCAAAATATTCCGTAAAATATGCCAGCATATAGTAAAATTGCAACAAATTTTGGCATTAAGCTCTTCTTTTCTTGTGGCATTTCACAAACCCCACCTGGGCATTTGTATAATTTAACATTTAATTTTTTATACAATATGCACCCCAAGCATATACCAAAAACAGACTCTAAATACAGAAGCAATAGGCACAATAGGCAAGTTAATAATCGTGCAGGTGTCATTATATTAAATACAATAAAATAGGTCATAATAGCACCCAAAATTACGCCTAAGCCCCAAGCAAATTTTTTAGGTCTTGCCTCTACCCAATCGGGTTCTTGATTCGATACTATTAAAGAACCAAGTACCATATATGGTGCATATTTTGGGTTTATAAAAACACGAATAATAAACTCTAAAATAAATGTTATAGTAAATAGATTAGCCCAAAATAAATTTCTAGTAAGCAAAAAATGCCCTAGTGTTACTATACCTAAGAGAAACATTATACCAGCACTAGCCCGTGCATCTCTCTCATTTATGACTTTAAAATCATACTTATCTATCTTTTCGCCAAATCCAAATATTTTACTCATACTATTGTATCTCCATTTTTTAAGAGTATATTATAAACATTAATTATATTTTATCATAAGTAAGTTAGAGTTTCTTTATCAATCTTTAATTAGATAATCAAATACTTCTAAAGTAGTTTCGAAGCTCTCTTTATTTTGCTGTTTCGAATTTTTTAATTCCTTTTTCATAATGCTTATTAACTCTCTTAATCTTGCATTTACTTCGGCTTTACACCCTTTTTTATTTTGTCTATTACACTCTTCTATTAATAGAATTAATTGAGGTAGCAAAGAAGCAGTTAATTTGCTATAAATTTTGCCATAAGCGCGTTGCTCTATAAATTTTTTTATAGTACTCTCTTGCCCTTTGTTATAACCCCAAATTTTACTTATATAAACTATTTGGTCTTCTATAAAGCGATGTTTAGCTAACTCTTTTTTAGTGGTTCTGTTTTTTAATCGCTCTAACTCTTTAAACTCTCTACTTTTTGGATGATAGCTTTTTCTTTTTTTAAACCAATAGTACCCAACGAGAAATATAGAAATAATCAGTGTTACTATTAAAAACTTACTATTTAGTAAACCGAGTGCAGATGTAATAAGTATTGCAAAGTAGGTATATAAATTCATACCTAATTATACACAACTAAAATTTAAAACCAACTCCAACTGATATTACAGGATAAACTTTAAATTTTTTAATATCGTTATTTAGCTTTTTTTCTTCAATTTTTGATTCACTATTTAAAATAGGTTGCATCGCTTCAAAACCTTTTGCTGCCTTCGCATGCACTATAGCTAAAGGTTTATTGATATAAATAGCACCTATATCTAAAATAAAATGCCATTTATCCTTACTATCGACAGAGTTTAGACCTATCCCAAAATATGGATTTATCTTATGCTTTAAATTTATAATTGCATCTACACTCCCAACTTGCATAGATGGATATTTATGGTCTCCTAAATCTATCTCTCCTGATACAGGTTTATAATTCGCATTAATTTTATTTTGAGAATAGTATGCCCCATAACTAAAGAAAAAAGCATTTTGCCAAGGGTGTATATCAAAAAGCAAACTGCTACTCTGCAAAGCCCCTTTTATATTTAATTTTTGGTCAGTGTTCAATTTTTCATCATGAATAGTTAAGTTCCTAAATTGACTATATCCATTAAAACTTAATCTACTAGCGAGCGTTTTATTAATATTTAATACAAAGTCCACACCAAAACCTAATGTACCTATCTTGTAGTTCATACCAACATAGTTTTTGCTTTTAGTATATTTGTTGCTTATAAATTTAGCATTAGCTTGCCCCATTAAGAGTAAAAATAGAATAACAATAAAATTATATAGTTTCATATTTGTTTTAAAATCCATTTCATATTATAAAATAAAAAGATTAACAGATTGCAATATAAAAGCTTTTTTATAAAAATATAAAGAAATTATTTTAAGTTGAAAGATAAATTTTCTCTACCCCACTCTTGCAAACTATCCAAAATAGGTAACAAGCTCTTGCCTTTTTCAGTAAGTCTATACTCAACTTTCGGAGGTACAACCGGATAAACTTTTCTATCTATAATACCTTCGCTCTCTAAAAACCGAAGCGTTTGCGTTAGCATTTTTTGTGTAATTTTAGGTAAAATTCTTCTAATTTCAGAGTATCGTAAAACCTCTTCTCTTCCTAAATAAAAAATAACTAAACCTCGCCATTTACCGCTTATAATATCAAGTGCATACTCAAATGGGCACTCATAACTGCACTTTTTACTCTCCATTAGTATCCTTTTAGTTTGTATATATCCTTTAAGTAAGTTCTTGACAAAATTATACCATATTCGTTAAACTTTCACAAAAAAAGAATATTTATGAAAAATGCATTAATAGTAGTAGATATGCAAAACGACTACTACATAGGCGGAAAAAACGAATTAACAGACATAAAAGAGGCTCTCGAAAATATGGTAAAACTAATAAACAAAGCCCATAAAGTAGGTGATGAGGTAATATTTATTCAACACATAGCCAAAAAAGATGCACCATTCTTTGTAGAGGGTAGCGAAGGAGCCAAGCTACACAAAGAGCTACCAATTCAAAGCCAAGATAATGTAGTAGTCAAACACTACCCAAACAGCTTTAGAGAAACAAACCTACACCAACTACTACAAATCAAAAATATAAGCAACTTAACAATCTGCGGAGCCATGACCCATATGTGCATAGACACCACAGTAAGAGCCGCCTTCGATTTGGGCTACAAAACAACACTAGTTGGCAATGCATGTGCAACAAAAGATTTAAGCTACAAAGGCGATACAATAGAAGCTAAATATGTACAAGCAAGCTTTTTATCGGCTTTAGATTGTACTTTCTGTGAGGTTATAGAGGTGTAATATAGTAGTAAAATAATTAAGAAGCTACAAATAGCTCTACTTCGCTTTTTATCTTATCTTCATAAAGTTCTCTATTTAACTCTAGTTCATATTTATACTGTAAGTTTATCCAAAACTCTGCACTATTTCCAAAAAATCTTGATAACCTCATAGCGGTATCTACAGTAATAGCTCGTTTTTTATTGACTATTTCGTTTATTCTTCTAGGCGTTACCTTTAGAGATTTAGCCAAGGCGTTTTGGCTTATGCCTAAAGGCTTCATAAACTCCTCTAAAAGTATCTCTCCTGGGTGTATTGGTGCAATTTTTTCCATCTCTAACTCCTAATGATAATCTACTAGTTCAACATCTACTGCAAAGCCGTCTTTCCAAATAAAACAGATACGAAACTGCTTATTAACTCTAATACTATATTGCCCCTCTCTCTTTCCTGATAATCTCTCTAGTCTATTAGCCGGAGGAATTTTCAAATCTTCTACATCTATAGCCGAGTCTATCATTAAGAGCTTCCTATAAACAATAGGCTGAATATCATGCGGAAGCTTTTTAGAAAAACTTCTCTCAAATATTTTTCTTGTCTCTTTGCACTTAAATGTTTTAATCATAAAGGTATTATAGCACATATGTCGTTATATGTAAAGTTTTGTATTTAGATATTCTATTTTTCCTTAAAATAATATTACTATCACCAGACTCCTCTTATTCCTAGGTGGATATTCAACGTCTGACCCCTATTCTATTAATAAATCATTTGTCTGTGTGCATTTATAAAAAAACATCAATTAACCACAGGTTAATCTCAATTTTTTTACAATTACTCACAAACAAAGCATTCACTAAATCTTTATTGATACTAATACATAGTTTGGGTTGAAAAATTTGGTGGAGGCGACGGGAATTGAACCCGTGTCCTGAAGTAGCTAGAGCTATGACTCTACATGCTTAGACGGTGTTGATAAGTCTCGTTGTGTTTTGCTCAACACCCAAAGCTACACACAACCAGCCAAAAGATTCGTCTGCAAAGATGGCGCCTTGCAGATATAGTTGCACGCGAGTGACGCCTCGAGCCTGGCTATTGCAACTTTCGCCAGTGAGACGGTCCAAAGTTAGTTAAACTTACGCTGCTGCGTAAGCTGGACGATAATCTGTATTGTTTGCGTTTATTATAAATGGGCCGTGTAACGGAGTTGCCCAGTCCGACATGCACATAGCCCCGACTACTCCAGTCGAAACCAAGTCACCCCCCTCCGTTGAAGCTGAAAGCTTAAGGCTTAAAGCTCAAAGCTTTTTTGCCAAGGAAGGTGTATTTTAACACTTTTAAAAGAAATTGTCAAGTAGTATTGAAATTGCAAAAAAAAGCATTATAGAGGCAGAAAATATTGAGAATATATAACTTACTCTGTCAGATATAAGATGTTTGTTTTTATGCACTATAAATGGCATTAGGGTAATCCAAAGTAGTATTGCACAAATTATGCCTGCTACTGTGAATTTTATATCTAAATTTTTAGCCGATATTGTAGTGGAGACACTTAGCCAAAAGCCTATTGTGTAAGGGTTTATAAGTGTTAGGCTAAGTCCTTTTGTATATGATTTTAACACATCTACTTTTACTGTTTTTATTGGGGTAGCATCTATTTTATCGTTTCGGCTTTTAAAAATTTGCCACGCTATGTATAGTAAAAATAGACTTCCAAAGATTATTAGAGCATTTGCTAAAGTTTTGTATTGTAAGAGTTTTAGCCCTCCAATTAGGGTTGTTAAAAAGTAGATTATATCGGCACTCATTGCCCCTAAACCAATGGCTACAGCACTTTTGTAAGAGCGAAGGGCGTTTGTCATAATAAGTATATTTATTGGACCTAAGGGTAGGGCAGCACCAGCTCCTAAGGCTAAGCCACTAAGAAGAGAGGCGAGCATTTTTTATGCCACGAATAAGCAAAAATAGACCCAAAGCTATAAAAGGCAAGCTTAAAAGTTGTCCCATACTAAGCGGTAATATATTTGCAAATTCTGCTTGTGGTGTTTTTACATATTCTAAGAAAAAGCGTACGGTAAATGCACTAAAAATACCAAAACCGGTGGCTATATTTGTAAATTGCTCTTTTGTTAGTTTCTTGTACATTATTAGCAAAGCTATAAAGATTAAAAAGTATGCAAACGATTCATAAAGCACCACAGGGTGGCGAGGGAATTTATCTACTCTTTCAAATACTACACCCCAAGGCAGATTAGTCTTTAGACCCACAATTTCGGAGTTAAAGAAGTTACCAATTCTGATAAAAGTAGCTAATGCGAATGTAGATGGCATTGCTCTAGCGATTAACCACCAAAAGTCAATATTATATTTTTTACAAAATAACCAAACAGCTAAAATCGCCCCAATAGCCCCGCCGTGGCTTGCTAATCCACCTTTCCAGACTTCTAAAATCTCTACTAAATGATGCGAAAAATATATTGGGTCATAAAAAATTACATGAAACAACCTAGCCCCAACAACAATACCTATAACTATATAAAAAAATAGTGGGTCTAAAAGCTTTGTATCTACATCCTCTTTTTTAAATATCCACTCGCCTATAAAGTATGCACTTAAAAGTCCACTAGCGAATAAAATACCATACCAGTGCATCTGAATTGCCCCAATGTGCAGGGCTATTGGGTCTATATTCCAAGTTATCACTTAACATCCTCAAAAATTTCTTTAAAAGAGAAATCTATTTTGCAACTATCAATTTCAAAGTTATAGCTTTGCTCTTTAAATTCGCCTTCTAAGTAGTATTTACCATTCTCTAATTTGTAAACTTCTGCAAAATCTCCAGCAGGCTCTACTAAAATGTAGTATTTAACGCCACTTTTTGAGTAGAGTAGAGATTTTAAAGTTCTATCTTTTCTTTTTGTAGATGGTGAAAGTACTTCAAAAATAATTTCAGGAGTTTTATCTAAATATGCTTTGTTGCTATTGAAATCGCACACTACAAGAGTATCAGGTCGAACAACTGTCTCTTCATCTATTTTCCAATCTACTTCGGGTAGAGCTTTGCAGTTTTTGCACTCTTTTAGTAGCCGTTTTAATTGTGATGATATATTTAAATTAATCTCTTGATGCTCTATTGTTGGTGCTGGACTCATAGCGTAAGCAATTCCACCAATTAGCTCCCAATCGCCTTCCCAATTTATATAATCTTCGTATCTATAGTTTGGAAGAAAGGCTTCTTTTAAAGCTTCCATATAAACTCCTTTAAAGTTCTTACAATATTATATCATATCTTCTAAATGCTATCTAATAATTTGCAAGCAGTACCAATATATCTGCTCTTTGGAGCATACTTATAGTTGTGAACTTTTCTAGGTACATTTGCAACATCTTTAAACTCTAAAAACTCCTCTTTTGCTTGCTCTTTGGCTTTAAAAAGTGCCATTTGAATTCTTGAGTAGAAGTTTGCACCACCTTCGCCAGAGGTTTCGACGCTTAAGAAGTTTGCATTTGGATATTTGGCACTAATTAGCGATTGAATACCATCGCTAACGCCACTACTTGGCATACAACCAAAAGGTTTAACCGAAATAACTAAATGTGCAATATTCTCTTGCACCGATTCAATTAAGTGAGCCACCTCTAAATGCCCCTCTCCACCGTTGCTATCTAGCGGATAATACTTCTCGCCAAGCTTTTGCAGATGCTCCATATTTGGTAGTTTGTAGCCATTTAGACCTATTGCTTTTGCGTATAGGTTAAATTGTGCATGTATGCCGTGTTTTGCTAAGAAAATCATAAATTTAGATTTTGCTAAAGAGAAGTCTAAAACAGCATTAGACTCTACACCCTCTTTAACGCTTCGTAAATACTCAGCTTCCCAAACATTTAATAGTATTCTATTAATTAATGGCTGGTTTAAAACCTCTGCCCCTTCGGCTTCTAGGAATCTATGAATATGGTAATTTCCATCGCTCTCAGTCATCGCTGCCCAAAATTCGCCCATTACCATAACTTTTGGCTTAACTTGTAGCCTGTTTAACTCTACTCGCTCTAAAATTTTGCGACACTTTAGCATTGTTTTAAGTAAGCTTTTTTTATTTTTTAGAGCTTCTATTATCAACTCTTCGCATCTTTTTATAGCCTTGTTAGTGCTACCTTTTTCTACTTCGTAAGGTCGTATTTGGTAGCCTAAAATATTTAGTATATCGGCAATTATCACGCTCTTAACTACTATTAAAAAGAACTTTGGGCTAAGCTCTACTATGCTATCATCTTGGGCCTCTTGAAAAATGCTTTTGTTATGCTCGAAACTTACCACTCTAAAGCCTGCAAATCCTGCATCGTTTAGGGCTTTGTTAAATTCGGTAACATACATTCCAAATCGGCAAGGTCCGCACCCATTTGCAGTTAGCATTACATATTTTTTAATAATCTCTTCGGTGGCAATACCCTTTTCGTCTCGTAGATATACTAAGTATTTAATTAAATTACCAACAGTGTAATATGTTGGGTTGCACTGCCCACGGTTTCCATAAATTTTGCCAAACTCTAGCGATTTGTTATCTATTGTAGGCAGAGCTAAGTAGTTTTCGCCTAAAGATTTGGCTGCTGCTTCTATTAGGCTTTCGCTAATATCTGTCAAGCCCCCAAAGAGTATAGTCGTTTCGCTTTTATCGGCATATTTAATGTTTGGTTTCTCTTGACTCCACTGAGAGATGTTTTTGTCTAAATAGTTTAAATCTAAGTTGCTATAACTCGTTGGTTTATAGTCGCACGACATCTTTGCTCCTTAACTCTTTTGCGTACTCATTTAGCGTGTAGGCAAAAGTTTTTATTCGTATATTTATAGAACCGCTTGGCTTATTGGCATCTAAATCGTGTAGCATTAGGTGTGGGGTTTTGCTAGCACTTAAGATTTTATCTATTATAGCGTAAGTTGGGGCGTCGTGTCCACACTTGAAGCTACTAATATCGACAACGGCAACATTTGGACACCTTGAGGCAAACTTAGCAGCCCATACCTTTTGTGCGGAGTTGGTCGAAAAGTTCTCTTGCCAAACATCTCGAATATCAAATACCGACTCTATAAGCCCCTTTTCTAAATCTGCCTTAAAGTACCTCTCTAAAAACTCTGGCTCTTTTGGGATAGAGTTTATAGTTAAAATCTTAAAGCCAAGTGCTTGAAACTCGCTTAAAATCTCGTGGTTAATTCCTGGGTCTAAATGGTAGGGACGACCAAGCAGTAGCACAGCAACTTCGCCATTTGCCTCTACCTCTTGAAGTAAAGCTTTGCCTCTTGCCTCTACATCTTTTATGTAAGTCTCTTGTGCTTTAAGTGCCTGCATTAGTGCAAAGTTGCTCTCGTCTTCTGTGGCTTTTAGTTTTTTGCCCCATGTTTCAAATAGTTGTCGCCCCAAGAGTGGCAGGTTTGTAAAAGTTACTGTGTCATCTACATACTCTATGCTAAACTTGCTAAACCAATCTTGCTCTTTAATAAATGCACTGTAAACAACCCTCGGTGTTCCGCTAACAATAGGGCAAGCCGCATAGCCCATTGTGTGTTTTACAAAGCCATCTATTTCGTTAATTGTTGGGTTCCAAATGTAGTTTATCTTTTTGTTTTGAAACTTTTTATGAAATAGCAAAGAGTGCACATGCGACTGCACAACTTTAGCTGGGTAGCAAGGATCAACCGAGCCATACTTTGCACCCTTTAAAAATAGCTTTTCGCTAGAGTATTTAGAGAAAATTATATTCTCCTTTTTAACTCCTAAAGCGTGCAGATAATTTACAAAAAATGGAGCTTTAGAGTATATATTTAGCACTCTTGGCATCGCTATTTTAATACTCTGTCTATACTCTAAATCCTCTTTGCTAGCTCTCTGAAACTTAGCTTTTATATTAAAACTAAGCGTAGGTCCCCAGCCACCTAGAGTTACAAAGTTTCTCTTTTTACTTAACTTTTCGCCCTCTTGTGGCATTGGCTCTGGTGTAAAGTTAAACTCAAAAAGCTCTTTGGCTTCAAAGCTTACCATATTGGGAACTTTTTTGTTTAACTCTGCCTTCTCTTGCTTGACTCTTTTTAGCTCTTCTATAGATTCAACTGTGCCTTTTTCGCATTTGAAACCTGCAATGTATCGAACCATTTTAGATGATGGTACTTTTGTATCTATAAATGTTCTATTGCAATTCATTGGGCAAAAGTGGCACTGTGTAGAGGCATCTGTTTTGCTTGTATATTCTAGCAGTAGAGCCTCTTTTAAGCCGACAAAACTACTCTCTCCCCTGTTTGCTACAACATCTCTTGCCTCAAGTGCTGCCCCAATAGCTCCAGCTTCGCCACAGTGTGGGTGCACATCGACCCTTGCGTTTGGTACATTTGTTTTTATGTAATCAACTTGTGCTTTAAGGGCTGCTAAGTTGTACTGTGTGCCACCTTGCAGTACAAAATGCTCTCCAAAGCCCTTAAGTGATGGGGCTTGCACAATATATTGCCAAATGTTTTTAGGCAACACTTTAGCAATTCCTGCAAATAGCTCTGCTTGGGTGTAGCCCTCTTTTTGAAAGTTTACTCTATCGGTATCTAAAAATACAGCACAACCATAATTGAAATTTGGAGCTCTTTTAGCTGTAAATGCGACATCGGCAAAATCTTTTAGCTCAACTCCAAACTGCTTTGCCATCGACTGTAGCAGTGCCCCATTTCCTGCACTACATTGGTTAGATAGCCTAAAGTTTTTAAGCATTCCGTGTTGGATAAAGAGCACCTTAATATCTTGCCCACCAACATCGCAAATTACACTAATAGTGTTGCCAAAACTCTGCTTTGCACTCTTTAAGTGGGCAATGGTTTCTATAATATTGGCATCTGCTCTAAGTGCACTCTCTAATACATTTGCTGCGTATCCTGTAACACCAAAACCCGCAATATCTAAAAGAGAATTTGCATTAAACTCATCTACTTGCTTAAAGAGTTGTAAAACATCCTCTATAGGGTTACCTAAAGAGAGTTGGTAAGCTTTAAATATAACTTCGCCACTCTCATCTACAAGTACTGCTTTAGAACTTGTAGAACCACCATCTACACCTAAGTAACACTTTGTTGCTTTAGTAATTTCCTTTGGCTTAAATGGCGGAATTTTATACTTTTTAATAAACTCATCTAACTCCTCTTTAGAGCTATAAAGTCCGCCTGCACTTCGCTCTAAATCTTCGTCTGTATCGCCATTTACAAAGCTTTGTAACTTCTCTAAACCAATAAACTCTTCACTATTAGCTTCGCTCTCTCCAAAAATTATAGTTCCAAGTGCTGCGTAGTATTCGGCATTTTCTGGCGTAAAGACTAACTTTTCTATTTTTGAGCTATCAAACTCAACCCCTCGCTCACTCCAAAGTTCGCTAATTCTAGCCCTCCAAGCATCTTGTAAAAATGGTAAATATTTATTTGGTCCGCCAAGTAGTAAAACTTTTGGCTTAAGCGTGTTCCCTTTAGTAAGGGCTGTTAAATTCTGCATTACAATAGCATCGGCAAGCGAATTCATAATTTCGTTTTGTGGAATAGAGGCTTTTGTAAGGTTTACAATATCGGTCTCGGCAAAGACACCACACTTTGCTGCTACTGGGTGTAGTTTCTCGCTACTAAAGCTAATAGTGCTTATCTGCTCTTTGCTAAGCCCCACTTTTTCGGAGCATTTTTCGATAGTTGCTCCAGTTCCTGAGGCACACTTATCGTTCATCGAAGTCTCAGCTCTCTTTTTGCCATCTTCGCCGATTTTAAAGTGTATTATCTTTGCATCTTGTCCACCTAACTCTATAACAGCGTTTACATCTGGGTGCAGTTTCTCGACACTTAAAACTACAGCATTTACCTCTTGTATAAATTTTGCATTTAAAAGTGGTGCTAATTTACTAGCTCCAGAGCCTGTAATGTAAGCTCGTTTAATTTTTTGTAAATCGTCGCCAAAACTCTCTAACATTTTAAGCAGAGTTTCGGCTTGTTTAGTATTGTGGGGTTGGTAATCTTGTCTTTTTATATTAAAGTTTGCATCGCAAAGTAAGTATTTTACAGTAGTTGAGCCTACATCAATACCTAAGAAGAGCTCCATTACCTCTGAGCCTTAGGAGTGGTTTTAAATGCCCAAATAATCCACAAAATGCCAAGTATAACAAATGGAATAGATAGCATTTGCCCAACAGTTAGTGGAATACTTAAGTGGTAATCTGCCTGGCGAGTTTTAAAAAACTCTAGCACAAACCTAACACTAAATATAAGTGTTAAAAAGACTCCTGGTAGTAGTTTTGTGCTAAATATTGTGCTGACTTTTTTGTAAATATAGATTAAAATAGCAAAAATAATCAGGTAACTAAAGGCTTCGTAAAGTTGTACGGGGTGGCGAGGAATGTTATCTATTCGCTCAAACACAATAGCCCAAGGAAGCTCGCTAGGTTTACCCAAAATTTCAGAGTTAAACATATTACCAAAGCGAACACAAGCAGCCGTAAATGCCCCTGGAATTGTCATACGAGATAGTAGCCAAAGGTATGAGAGCTTGTTTTCTCTAGCGTAAAGATATGTACCTATTATAACGCCAAGCATACCGCCGTGGCTTGCAAGCCCGCCTTTCCATACATATAAAATCTCTAATGGGTGGCTTAAGTAGTAATCTGGTTCATAAAAGAAACAGTGTACTAATCTAGCTCCAATAATTGCCCCAATCAGTGCATATATTAATAGGTTATCAAGTGTGCTGGCATCTTTGCCCTCTCTTATGAATATCTTTTTCATAATAAAAAGCCCAACAATAAACGAGCCAACAAAAAGTAGCCCATACCAGCGAAGTTGCAAAAAGCCAAACTTAAAAATAGTTGGTTCTACATTCCATATTAAGTGGTGCATTCAGTCTGCCTTATGAATTAATATTCTCTTTAATATTTTTAGCTATTGTAGCAATTTTTTCTATCTTTTGTGTGTAGTTTAGATTCTCTTTTAATAAAACCTTTACAAATTCGCTACCAACAATAACGCCATCTACATCTTTTGCTTTCTCTTTTGCATTTTGCTCGTTTACTCCAAAACCAATATATAACGGTGTTTGCGAGTACTTTTTAATTTGCTCTATAATAACTTTTAAATCTTCGCTTTTTCCACTGCCTGTAATTCCAGCATATGCAACTAAATAGATAAAAATCTCTGCATCGCTAACGATTTTTTTAATTCTCTCTTCGCTATCTGTGGGGGCTACAAAATCTATAAGGCTAAGCCCAGCTTCTCGCACAGTTGGTTGATATACTGCTGCCTCTTCGTATGGTAAATCTGGGATAATAAACCCTTTTACTCCACTGCTTTTAGCTTCGCTTATAAATTTATCTAAACCAACATGGTAAAATGGGTTAAAATAACCCATCCATAGAGTATCTATTACTGGAGCTATCTCTTTGCTTATCTCAAACAAATCTTTTAATTTAAAGCCATTTTGCAAAGCTTTTAAATTAGCAGCTTCAATTACAGGACCATCTGCTACCGGGTCAGAGAATGGAACACCAAGCTCTAAAAAATCTACGCCACTCTCGCTTAGAGAGTGTGCTAAATCGATTGTAAAGTTGTTATCTGGATATGATGATGTGATATATGCAACAAGTTTTTTCACAAACTTAACCTTTTTTTAATAGTTTTAATGTAATTATATATTGTTTTTTAGATAAAATGGTTAATAATAAATTTTTTTCGGAGAAATTATACCTATGAGTATGTTAATTCCAGCTCGCAAGAAGCTAACAGTAAAGAGTATTCAAAAATTAAAAGGGCAAGAGAAATTAGTAATGGTTACAGCTTACGATGCTTTGTTTGCTTCGCTTTTCGAAGATGATGCAGATTTGATATTGGTAGGCGATAGCTTAAATATGAGCTTTTTGGGAAATGGCGATACACTAAGTGCTACAATGGATCAAATGATTTACCATACAAAAGCGGTTTGTAGCGGGGCTCAAAGCCCAATAATAGTTTTTGATATGCCATTTGGATCTTACAATACAAAAGAAGAGGCACTCAAAAATGCAATTAGAGTTTATAAAGAGACAGGTGCAGACGCAATTAAGATAGAGGGCGGAGCTGAAAGAGCCGAAATTGTGGAGCATTTGGTTAAAAATGGAATTGCAGTAATTTCACATATTGGCTTAATGCCACAATTTGTAAGAGCAGATGGTGGATATAAAGTGCGTGGCAAATCGTCAGAAGATGAGGCAGAATTGTTAAAAGATGCTAAAATACTAGAGCAAGCAGGGGCATTTGTTATACTTTTAGAAGGTATCAAAAGCGAAGTTGCAACTAAAATTACAAATGAATTGAAAGTTCCGACAATAGGAATTGGTGCAGGTGCTGGATGCGATGGTCAAGTATTAGTATGGAGCGATATGTTCGGTTTCTTCGAAAGTTTTAAGCCAAAATTTGTAAAAAAATATTTAAATGGTGCAAAGCTTATAAGAGAAGCATTTAGCGAGTACAAAAAAGATGTAAAAGAGGGTAAATTCCCTACTGATGAATATAGTTATTAAGGAATAAATATGAAAAAAATATTAATGGTTTTAGCAACTCTATTTGCACTAAATGGATGTGTAAACAATGGTGGTGTAGCTACTTCAGCACCAGTCTCTTTTGTAGAAGATAGTGTATTAACTGCTAAAGTTAAAACTGCACTATTGCAACAAAAGGGATTAGAGGGGTTAGCTATTCATGTAAACAGTTACAAAGGTGTAGTTCAGCTTAGTGGATTTGTAGATACAGATGTAAACAAAGAGTTAGCAGGGCAGATTGCAAGAAGTGTAGATGGCGTTGCAGAAGTTGTAAATAACTTAATTGTAAAGCGATAAAAAGGTAGATATGCAACGAGTAGTAGAGATAGAGCGTTTTGAGGGCGAAGAGAGTGTAGAGCTATCACTTAGACCTAGTAAATGGAACGAATATATAGGACAAGAGCGAATAAAAGGTAACTTAAAAGTCTTTATAGAAGCGAGTTTAAAGCGTGGTGAAGCACTTGACCATGTTCTATTTTTTGGACCTCCAGGTTTGGGAAAAACGACACTATCTAATATTATAGCTACGCAAATGGGCGCAAATATAAAAACAACTGCTGCTCCAATGATAGAGAAAAGCGGAGATTTAGCTGCACTTTTAACCAATATAGAAGAGGGTGATATTCTATTTATAGATGAAATACATCGTCTATCTCCTGCGGTAGAAGAGATACTCTACCCAGCTATGGAGGATTTTAGGCTAGATATTATTATAGGCTCTGGACCCGCTGCACAAGCTGTTAAGATAGATTT
>WFYP01000280.1 GCA_015490055.1 Nitratifractor sp. | reverse complement strand
TAATATCACTTTGAGAAGTATAAATTTTTTCCCTGTCACCAGCTGCTACAGTTTTATAAACACCTTCATAATAATTTTTACTAAGCATTCCATATTTAGAAATTACTTTTTTAAACCATTTTGTTGTATTTGAAGCCATCAAATCATGATAATTTTCAAAACGAATAAAAAGAGAATAAAATAGTGGCATACTTCCTTCTTTGCTTGCTTCAAAGTAAGCAGAACTTAAAACACCTTTGAGTCTTGTAGGGTAATTGTGAACCATTGTAGAATCGCCCACCATATTTTTAAGTTCCAAAGATAAAAAACCTTTTTTTGTATGCAGGACTTTTGCATATCTATTTACTTGTGCAAGCATATCATTTTTAAATTTTTCCAGAATTCGGAATTCAAAGTAAAGTGTTACAGCACCTGATGGTATTTTTTCATCTTTTCCAGGTTTTACCATACTTGCACTTACTATTGAAGGCATCATAGCCATAGAACTAGCTGCTAAAGCAGCACTTTTTAAAAAATTACGTCTTTTCATGATTATCCCCTTAATTTATAATATAGGTATAATTATACACTTATAAAAAATATTTTTATGTTACCTAAGTAACATTGGTAAAAAATTCTACTCTATTTATACAAAATTATTAACTGAAGTTAGGATTGAGGTTATTAGATTGTAGGATTTTGGATATAGGGTTTGTGATATGAGATTTGTGGTATAGTTATTGGATTGAGCGAGGGCTTAGACACCCACACTCGCACCCACACTTAAAATTACTTCATACTCTCAAGAGCATATTTTTTACCTAGTTCGTAAGCTTTTAAGTTAAGCTCGTGAACTTTTGGTGGTACTTTAGATAGCATAGTATCTACTAATACTTTTTCGTCTAAAGCTTTTGTATAAGTATTTGCAATCGCTAGTGCAACAACAGATTGAGTAATAACATTACCAACCTCTTCTTTTGCGATTGTAATAATAGGTATCTCTACAATATTCCACTTTTTTCTATCTTCGTCAGTTGGGTGTACAAGGTTTGGCTCAACAACTATTGTGCCACCCTCTTTAACTCCACTTTTAAATAGTTGGTAACTTTTGTCAGCAACAGAAAGCATAAAGTCAATTTGTCCATCTATAGCGTATGGGTACCAAATCTCTTTATCATCTAACTGAATATCAACAACAGTTGGTCCACCACGCACTTGTGATGTATAAGTCGCAGTCTTTACACCATAACCACCATCTTTAATTTTAGCTGCTGCAAAAATCTCTCCAGCAAGTAAAACACCTTGACCACCAACACCCGTAAAACGCATAACTATTCTACTCATTGTTCAGCCTTTATATTTTTTTCTTAAAGTCATCTTGAGTAATTTTGCCTCGTTTACCTTGATGTGCATCTTGTACCATCTTGTAACTGTCGCAATACTCGCGTGCTTCTGTATCTTGCTTTAAAATACCTGTTGGAAGATAATTCTCTTTCTCTTCATCAGGTAGTGCTTCCCACTTTTTCTTAGGCATTGTAATAGAGTCAATCCAATCTAAGTTTTCCATTGCATTTGCCATTTTATTCTTTCTACCAAGGTTAATATGGCAGTTAGATAGTGCTTCTACAAATGAGAAACCTTTATGAGCAATCGCTTCTCTGATAACTTTTTCTAACTTTTTAGGCTCTGTTACCTTCTCTCTTGCAACAAAACTAGCACCTGCTGCTTCTGCTAATGCACAGCCGTTAAATGTTGGGTCGATATTACCAACTTTTTGAGAAACTGTCCAGAAACCTTGTGGAGTTGTAGGAGAAGTTTGAGAGTTAGTTAAACCGTAAATAAAGTTGTTAATTAAAATCAAAGTTAAATCGATATTTCTTCTACAACCATGAATTGTGTGGTTACCACCAATAGCCAATGCATCACCATCTCCAGCAACACAAACAACAGTTTTATCTGGGTTTGCAAGTTTAATACCAGTTGCAAATGCAATAGTTCTACCGTGAGTTGTATGTACTGTGTTAGCATCTATATAAGAGCCAAAACGACCACTACATCCAATACCAGAAACAACACAAAGGTCATCTTTTTTAATACCTAATTTATCAATAGCTCTAACAAAAGCTTTTAATATAACACCATCACCACAACCCCAACACCATAGCGTTGGCATCTTATTCGTTCTTAAATATTCGTCGTAATTAAAAGCCATGGTTAAAATACCTCCTTAACTTTCTCTATAATATCTGATGGTGAGAATGGACGCCCATTTGTTTTAACAAGTTTTTGAATGTCTCTTCTACCCATACATCTTTGAATCTCTTCTAAATATTGACCTTGGTTAAGCTCAACAGAAAGAACTTTGTCAAATTTTTGACCTAATTCATAAAGTCTCTCTTCTGGGCTTGGCCATAGAGTAATTGGTCTAAATAGTCCAGCTTTAATACCTGCTGCTCTTAATTCATTAACAGCCTCTTTAATTGCCAAAGAAGCAGAACCGTAACCAATAATTAAAATATCTGCATCGTCTAACATATACTCTTCGTTAAGCTCAATTTCATCTTTGTGCTCATCTACTTTAGCAAACAATCTATCGATTAATTTTCTACAAGTCTCTATCTCTTCTGTTGGGAAACCATCTGCATCGTGGTGAAGACCAGTAAAGTTGTATCTATAACCTGTAAACATTGGGTTAAGTACCGCTGGCTCATCTTGAGCAACACCATAAGGCTTATACTCTTCTGCTGGACCATCAAATGTTTTTCTAGGAACTATGCCAGCTTTTACATCTTCTACAGTTGGTAGCATTGCTTTACCATGCATATGACCTAAAGTTTCATCTAAAAGCACAATTACAGGTTGCATAAATCTATCTGCAAGGTTAAATGCTCTTACCGTCTCTGTATAACACTCTGCAAGTGTTCCTGCACATAGTGTAATAGATTTATAGTCACCATGGCTAGGGTTTTTAGCTTGTGCAACATCACCTTGTGCAACACGAGTTGGAAGACCAGTAGATGGACCACCACGCATAACATTTACTACAACTACAGGCACCTCTGCCATTTGTGCCAAACCTAAATTTTCAGCTTTAAGTGACATACCTGGTCCACTTGTAGCTGTAAGACTTCTTACACCACTCATACCTGCACCAATAGCTGCTGCAACACCTGCAATTTCATCTTCCATCTGAATTGCTGTTCCACCGATTGCTGGCAGTAAATCAGATACAGTATGCATTACTTCACTAGAAGGTGTTAGCGGATACCCTGCAAAAAATTTACAACCAGCATCTACTGCTGCTCTTGCTGCCAAGTCATTACCGCTTGAAATTACTTCTCTTACTTCACTCATATACTCTCCTCCTTATGCACCAAGTACCATATAGTTATTTTCAACAACTTTTTGCTGTCTCTCTTTTGCTTGGTCTGTTAATTTTGCAAATTTAAACTCTTTTCTATCTGCAACATAAATTGCGAAATCTGGACACGCCAACTCACACTCTTGACAACCAATACAGCTCTCTGGATTAGAAACTGTAATCATTGCACCTAAAACTGAAGTAGGCTCATATCGCATTGCTAAAACGCCTGCTGGACATACAGAAACGCATAAATCACACGCTTTACATCTATCTTCGTTTGTCCATACAGGAGTATTCTCAGGAGCTTTCATTACTGACATCTGTTCCCCTTTATTTATAAGTTTTGATTTATAGTGACACTATCACTAAGATAGAGAATATCAAACTTTCAATAATGATAAAATGAATATTATAAATTTAAATATAATAGATAAGAGTTTGTTACCTAATGAAGCAGTTAATTTAACTAAAGTATGGATTAATGGCATAAATAGAGAAAATAGAGAAGTTTTCTTGATTAATTGATATTAAAATAGTAGATTAGAAAAAATTAAATTGTAGAAATTTGTAACAGTTTAAAAAGTTGAAATTTGAGCTAAGTGTATGGTGCGGTACCCCTACCGCACCATAAAGCTCTAAAGCATTAATTTTATAAAATTATTTACTCAAAACCTCTTTAACAGCTTTGCCAATCTCTGCCGGAGATACAACAACTTTAACACCAGCAGCTTCTAGTGCTTCCATCTTCTCTTTTGCAGTACCAGCACTACCACTTACAATAGCACCAGCGTGTCCCATTCTTTTACCCTTAGGAGCAGTTTGTCCTGCGATAAATGCAACAACTGGCTTCGTAATATTCTCTTTAATATACTTAGCAGCTTGAATCTCTAAGTCTCCACCAATTTCACCAATCATAACGATTGCTTCAGTCTCTGGGTCTGCTTCGAACATTGGTAGTAACTGAAGGTAACTTAAACCAATAATTGGGTCTCCACCGATACCAACAGCTGTAGAGATACCAAAACCTTCTGTACATACTTGGTTTGCACCCTCATAAGTTAATGTACCAGATTTAGAGATAAGCCCAACATTCCCTTTTTTAAAGATGTTACCAGGCATAATACCAATTTTACACTCTTCTGCCGTAATAATACCAGGGCAGTTTGGTCCTATTGTCTTCATTCCCTTTTTAGTTGCATACATTTTTGCATACATCATATCACGAACTGGAGCACCCTCTGTAATAATTACAGCAAGTTCAATACCAGCATCAGCTGCTTCCATAACTGCATCTGCAACAAATGCAGGTGGAACAAATACCATAGAAACAGTAGCACCAGTAGCAGCAACAGCCTCAGCAACTGTATTAAATACAGGCTTACCTAAATGCTCTTGACCACCCTTATTTGGTGTAACACCACCAACAATATTTGTACCATAATCCATACACTGCTCGGCATGGAATGTACCCTCGCCACCAGTAAAACCTTGAACAATTACTTTTGTATCTTTATTTACTAAAATACTCATTATAGCTCTCCTTTCGCCGCTGCTACTGCTTTTTTAGCACCATCTAAAAGGTCTGTTGCAGCTATTACATTATCGATATTTGCATTCTTTAAAATCTCTGCTGCTTCTGGTGCATTTGTTCCATCTAATCTTACGATTACTGGTACATGTACATCTACTAATTTAGTAGCTTCTAAAATACCGTTTGCAATTCTATCGCATCTTACAATACCACCGAAGATATTTACGAAAATAGATTTAACTTTAGGGTTTTTAAGAATAATTTCAAAACCTTTAGCAACAGTTTCAGCATTTGCTTTACCACCAACATCTAAGAAGTTTGCAGGAGTTCCACCAACATAGTTAATTGTATCCATAGTACCCATCGCAAGACCAGCACCATTTACCATACAACCAATTTCACCATCTAAAGAGATATAACTTAAACCATATTCGCTAGCTTCTCTCTCGTCTGAATCCTCTTCGCTAATGTCTCTCATAGCTTCAATATCTGGGTGTCTAAATAGTGCAGAATCATCGAATCCCATTTTGCCATCTAGAGCTAAGAAATCTCCGCTACCAGTTCTAATTAATGGGTTAATTTCGATTAACTCTACATCTTTATCCATATAGATTTTAAATAGTTTGCTTGCAAAGTCGATAAACTTTCTCTGCTCTTGCTTATCTGTAATACCAAGACCAAATACTAACTCTCTACCGTGGAAACCTTGGAAACCAATAGTTGGATCAACTGCAACTTTTACAATCTTCTCTGGAGTCTCTTCAGCAACTTTTTCAATCTCCATACCACCCTCTGTAGAAGCCATAATTACTGGCATCTCTTTAGCTCTATCTAAAACAATTCCTAAATAGTACTCATCTTTAATATCTGCACCATCTTCGATATAAACTTTTTGAACAAGTTTACCCTCTGGTCCTGTTTGGTGAGTTACCAAAGTCATTCCTAAAATCTCTTCTGCTAACTCTTTAACCTCATCTAAACTCTTAGCTAGCTTAACGCCACCACCAAGTCCACGCCCACCTGCATGGATTTGTGCTTTAACAACCCAAATAGGTCCTCCTAGCTCTTTAGCATTCTCTACAGCCTCTTCTACGCTATGTGCAACTTTACCTTTTGGTGTTGGTACACCATATTCAGCAAAAATCTGCTTAGCTTGATACTCATGTACATTCACTTTGGCTCTCCTTAAATTAAAAGTAAGATTATTATAGTTGCTTTTACCTATAAGAATTGTATAATTTCTACCCATATTTAAAATAAAAAAATAGAATGTTAAGAAACTACACGATATTAAGTAAAATATATCTCTTTTATTTGGTAAAATACAAACAAAAAAGGTTAAACCGTGTCAAAAAGTAATCGTAAAGCTACCGTTAGAATGGAAGAGGGCTATATGAGCCTAAGTATCGACTATACAGATAAAGCAGACAGAGCAACAATCTGCGACACAATAGGCGATGTTGAGCACGAATTAGATGTTTATCCAGAAGTAAACCACAAAAGAAACAAAAACGGCGGTACATTCAATGTAGAATTTTCAGAAGAAGTTTACATTCACTCAAGAATCCCAGGCGAATTTGTAGAAAAAGTATTACATAAGTTAGATATTCACAAGTGTGAAGAAGAATAATTGTTACTTTAAGTTACATATAGCAACTCTCAAATCCGTAGTGTACGGTGTCCTTACCGCACCTTATTATTGCAGGAATAAAATTTCCTGTAGGGGTAGGTCCATTCCCATTAAGTTAAGAGTTTTAACTTCATAAAATGCACAAAGCCAAAAGCTTGCCACCATGTCATTCCCGTGAAAACGGGAATCTACAGTTTAAACTGCCGAAAAAAGTATTTTTTCAACTTTTAAGCAGTTAAAATCGTGGACTCCCACTTCCGTGGGAGTGCCAAAGTGGCTAGCTTTAAGCTTTTGGCTTTGAGCTTAAAGCCAAAAAATGGATGTAAAATCCTTAACTTAATGGCAATGAGAGTAGCCACAAGGGCATACCCCTACATAAAAAACTAAAAATCACACCCTTTAGTAAAGAACCAACAAAAAGCAAACATCAAAGCAGGTCTTTTTGGCTTACTCTCATCAAACATAAACTCTTTAGCTTCGCTAACTGATAGATAGACCAACTCTATATTTTCATCTTCAAGCCCTCCACCACTATTAACTATCATACTATCATCAACTTCAGCATAAAAAAGTGTCATCTTACCACCAGTTGTAAAAGTTGTAATTTTCTCTAACTTATCAACTTTGTAGCCACACTCTTCAAGTACCTCTTCTTTAGCAATCTCTTCGCTACTAAGCCCATCTTTATCCTCTCTACCACCACAAAGCTCGTATCTAATAGCAAGTTCAGGGTGGTTAATATAAGTCAATGCACGAAACTGCTTAACTAATACAAAAGCATCTTTTTGAGTATGATAAAGTAGAACCTTAACAACATCCAAAGATTTTTTAACCTCTTTAGTATATCGGTTACCACTCTGCGTATAACTTACCTCATAAATATCAAATTTTCTAGGCTCTTCTACCTTAGTAACCACTATATCCGTTATCTTATCTTTCATTATCCACTCCTTCAAAAAACCAACAACTCTTAACTCTTAACTATTAACTATTAATTCTCTTCTATCGCCTCGTCTCCAAGCTTTTTAGCCATTTTGATACTATCTAAAGCATTCATCAAAATTGTTTTAGTAGAAGTCAAAGGCTTCATACGCAGATTTGTCTGCTTTTTATCTAAACTTTGGTCGCCCAAAACCTCCATAACCTCTTTCTCTAACTCGCCCATAATCTCATTAAACTTCTCTTCTATAAACTCTATTTCCATTCTAAAACTCCAAAACTATTAACTATCAGCCATCAGCCATTAACTACTTCCCTTTCGGACGAAAAACAGTTATAACCTCTTCATTAGCCACCATATAACTGCCACCAATTAAATCTATACAGTAAGGAATAGCAGGAAACACTGCATCTAAACACTCACGAATAGACTTTGGCTTTCCAGGCAGATTCACAATTAAACTCTCCTCGCAAATCCCAGCTGTCTGTCTCGAAAGAATTGCCGTAGGCACATACTGCAAACTAACCGCTCTCATCTGCTCTCCAAACCCAGGAAGCAACTTAGAGCAAACCGCCTCTGTAGCCTCAGTAGTAACATCTCGAGGTGCTGGCCCTGTTCCACCAGTTGTTACAATTATATCACACTTCTCATCTTTTGCAAGCTCTAAAAGCGTCTCTTCTATAATGCTTTGCTCATCAGGAATACATCTATAAACATACTCAGTCTCATTTAAAAGATAATCGCCAAATGTATCCATAATAGCCTTACCCGAAATATCCTCATAAATCCCAGCACTCGCTCTATCGCTTGTGGTAACAACACCAATTTTAATTCTATCCATTTTTATCCTCATTAACCTTATTGATAATTTTATTATATCTTATATCATAAATTTTAAAATTTTTATCTAAAATAGCTACAAATTTATCAAATGGTTTCTTATTTTTTATTTTTTTCTTCATAGAAAATAGTATATCAAATTAATTCTAATACTCTACAATTTTCCCCTCAAGCGTTTTTAAAAACTCTACTACATCTTTTATCTGCTCTTTATTAAACTCATCACCTAATTGATACTTGCTCATAATTCGAACTGCCTCTTTTATATCTTTAACCGAGCCATTATGAAAATATGGGGCTGTTTTTGTTATGTTTCTTAAAATTGGTACACGAAATAGTTGCATTTCTTCTTTACCGTAGTAATTTCCTAAGTTTTTAAATGGATATGGGTTATCTTTAATAGATAATTTTGGGTTTAACAGTAAGCCTACATAATCAGATAAATAGTATCTAAGTGGAAATTTTTGAATAGTTTGTCCGCCCACACTCATTCCTGTGTGGCAACCTTTGCATCCTTTGCTTATGAATAGTGTCATTCCTCGCTTGGCACTTGCACTTATTGCACTATTATTTCCATCTAAAAATTCATCATAACTTCCTCTTGTAAGCAAGGTTCTTTCATATGCACCGATTGCCTTTTGTACATCACCAAATACTATTTTATCTTTTTTGAACACTTTTTTAAATTCAGCTTTTAATGCACTATCTTTATTTAATCGCTCTTCAACCTCTTTTGGTGTCATATTCATTTCGAAAGGTGCTTGCACTGGTCCACCTGCTTGTTCTTCTACATCTTTTGCACGCCCATCCCAAAATTCATATTTTGCCAAAGCAGCATTTAACACAGTCGGAGAATTTAAATGGTGCGGATTTGCCCGACCAGCAAAACCTATAGCAGTAGGTCTATTATCATCGCCACCTTCGTTTAAAATATGACACGATGCACAATTTAAACTTTTATCTCTTGAGAGTCTAGTATCAAAAAACAGCTTCTTTCCAAGTGCAATCTTATCTCTACTTAGCCTATTTTTCGGATTATCTACAACTTTTAACAACTCTTTATATGTTTTAGGAGTTGGCAACATATTAGAATTTAATGCCTCTTCTCTAAGCTCATCATCACTCCAATGTGGCGTAGCTTTTGTAGGCACTACATATGGCAAAAGCAATATCAATGTTATTACAATAGTAGTAATTGTAACTGGGTGTAGCAAAAACTTTTTCATAATCTTCTCCTATAAGTTATTAGACTACTTGCAACACTCTATATTTTGTAGGTATTTTTTAGTATGTATTAGATTTTGCTAATTAGAATTGAAGTCATAGCTAAAGCTAAGTCAAAATTCTAATTAGTAAAATATGATACATAATAGACAATAGATACATTTATAGAATTTTGCAAGAAGTCTATTACTATAGTTTATATAAACAAAAAGAAGAAATCAATACTATTTAGCTACAAAAAGAATTTTACTTATCAAAGATGGTTCAACACCGTATCTATTTTTAAAAAGTTTGGCAAAATTTCCCTGATGGGAATATCCAACTGCTCTACTTACTTCACCTACTCTGTAGCCTTCGTTTTTTAGTAGATAATAGGCTCTATTTAACCGTAACTCTTGGATAAATTCATAAATAGTGGAGTTCTCTACTTTTTTAAATACTCTTTTTAGTTTTGTTTCGTTTGTTTGGCAGAGTTTCGCCAACTCTTTTATCGTTGGTGGATTTACATAATCTTTTACAAGTAACTCTTTTGCCCTATTTGCAAGCTTTAACTCTTGTGGTGTAAAACCATCTAAATTAAACTTTAACATATCTAAAAAATGTACCACCAATTCTAAAGATAGAGTCTCTGCTTTTAAACTTAGCAAATTTGTATTCTCATCTATATTTAACAAATTTTGCACAAGATAACTGCTAACTTCATCTAAATAGCAACTACACAGTGTAGATAATCCTGAACTGTTTTGCAGCATACTATAGAGCAAATTTATACTACTATTCTCGTTACTGCTAAGATAATTTTTTAAGAAAAAATCTGCAATAAAGAGAACAAAGACTTCACTTTTTGCATTAAATGTAATATCTAATTTTTGCCCACTTAAAGAGTAAATATAGATACTCTCTTTATTTAAAAGCAACTCCTCATCAAGCAATTTTAAAACTGTATTTCCACATTTAACCACAAAAATTATAGCCATTTTATCAACAGAATCTATTTTAAAAGTTACCTCTTTTTTTAAACTATTAGCATCTAAATATAGCAGACCTTGCAATATATCTACTCTTGTTATTCCACACCCAGCACTACTTTTTTTATACTTTGCAGCATTTAAATTAAAAAACAAGCTATCCACTGCTACAACCTATTTAAATTATAAGAGTTCTCTACTCTGTCTTCAAACTCTTCATCGCTTAAAATTTGTCGCATTGGTATAAACTTTTTAGCCTTCTGCCCAACTGCTACGCGTGCTTTATAGTTTTTATCTTTTATAATCTCTAAAATAAGTTTTGCTACCTCTATTTTATCGTTGCCACTGTTTATTTGCTCTATTAAGGTTGGTGCAAGTGTAGATACCATCTTTTTATATGGAGAATGTATGCTAAATGTTAGCTCATTGGTCACTAAATTATCTCGTGCAAAGTTTGTATCAAAAAAGCCGGGCAAAATAGAATGTACACGAATATTAAATGGCTTTAATTCGTGTCGCAAAGAGTCAGTAATACCCTCTAATGCATATTTACTAGAGTTATAAAAGGTAAGAAGTGGCAAACCAATTTTTCCAAGAAACGAGCTAATATTAATAATAATACCACCATTTTCTCGCATCTTAGGTATTACAACTTTACAAACCCTAAAAACACCAAAAACATTTACATTAAACTGTGCAAGCATCTGCTCTTCACTAACCTCTTCTACACTTCCAACAAGCCCATAGCCTGCATTGTTTATTAAAATATCGATTTGCTCAATATCTTTCAAAGCATCTTGCACACCTTTTATATCGGTTATATCGAGTTTTATTGGCATTAAATTACTGCTTTCAATCTCTTTTAGCTTATCTGGCTCTCGGCTACCAGCATAAACTTTAAACCCACGATTGGCAAGATACAAAGCAGTAGCACGACCCATTCCGCTACTACTGCCTGTTATTAAAACTACTTTTTTACTCATACTTATACTATACTAAAAGTATCTATTCATTTTAATGATGCAAATCAAAACACCCTTTTTAACACAAAAAATAGCACAAGTAAAATAGCCAACACCCCTGCCATTATCAAGTAAATATGCTCCATTCCTACACCCTTGCTTATTTGTGCAAAAAGGTATAAGTTGCCTGCAAATAGGAGCTTTTTGGCTAGCGACATAAACGATATTGTTGTAGCTCTTAGCTCGTTGCTAGCAAACTTGTGGGCGTACTCGCTAGAGAGTATTGTAAATAGTCCTCTAACTAACTGTTGCAGGTAGATAAATACTAACCCAGCGTACGAAAAGAACCACCACATTCCTACATAGCTAATTAGTGTTGCAACAGATACCATTATAAATATCTGCTCTTTACTAAACCTTTGCATTATTGCATTTGCGTATTTAAAGCCAATCGATGCAACTATCTGAAACGATGCAAAAAGCAAGCCAAAGTATGCCAAATCAACATCTATAGCCTTAAAATATGGCTGGTAGTACCAAAAGCTAACTTGGTTAAATGCAAATATTAATGCAACAAAAATTGTAATCGAGATTAACTCTTTGTTGCTTAGCACTAATTTAAAATCTTTTATATCCTCTTTTATGCCTCTTGCGTTTACAACGCTTGGCTCTTTTAAAAATAGCGAGAGTACAAACGATGCTAAAAAGGCAAAAAGTGTTGCTACAACCGTGGCATCTAAGCTTATAAATTTTGCTATAAATCCACCTACAATACCTGCAAATGCTATTGCTAAAAGTTGCTTATGAACAATAGCTCCAAACACTTTACTATAATCGCACTCTTTACCAAAAACTCTAAGAGACTCAAAAAGCAAAGAGCTAAGCGTTCCAGAAATTAGCGAATACCCAAGTGCAAAAGCAAACTCTGCAAGTGCAAAAGTGTTAAAACTAACGCCTTTTAAAAACAGATAAACAGCTAAAACAAGCGAGCCATAAGCTACAACAAGTGTTCTTTTACGCCCCAATTTATCGCTAATATATCCAGATGGAAACTCTAACACCATAGACGAAGCAGAAAAAATAAACTGCAACATCAATATTTGAGACAACTCCAAACCTCTACTTCCAAAATATAACATAAAAACTGGTCCAATAAATACCAATCCTTGTGTTATATAAATCCACTTAACTAAACTTATATTTCTCTCTATCCTTCTCATGATTTTTCTCTTTAAATGTGTAAAAGGGAGAAGGATGAAGGGCGAAGGTTGAAGGTGTTTATATCAATCCCCCTTCAACCTTCTACCTTCAGCCTTCAACCTTACCAAACAATATACAATAATCTCCTATACTCAAAAATATAGACATACCAATACGCAATTAACAGTAGCAATAAATAGTGTAAATTGTAATAAATAGAATAGAAAAAATAGTGGGAATAAAAAAGTAGGAATCCAAAAGGCGAATGCCTTTTGAAGAGAAGAGAACAATTATCTTTTTGAGAACTGTGGGCTTCTTCTCGCTTTTCTTCTTCCGTATTTCTTTCTCTCTACAACTCTTGCATCTCTTGTTAAAAGACCCATAGGCTTTAAAATACTTCTAAATGATGGCTCATAAGCTACTAATGCTTTTGTAATACCATGCTTTAGTGCGTCTGCTTGTGCAGCAATACCACCACCTAATGTAGTAGCTTTAATATTTACAGCTTCTAATTGCTTAGTTGCATTTAATGGTAAGTTAACTTTCATTTTTAAAGTCTCTCTACCACCTAACCACTCATCTAATGTTTTACCATTAATCGTCATTTCACCTTTACCAGACTCTAGCCAAACTTTAGCTATCGCTGCTTTTCTTTTACCAGTTGCGTAAACTTTTGCCATCTTAGTTTCCTTTACTTATTTGTGCTGTATGAGGGTGCTCTTCGCCTTCATATACTTTTAACTTTTTAAGCATCGCTCTACCAAGATTAGTCTTAGGAAGCATACCTCTTACTGCTAACTTATAAAGTTTTTCAGTGTGGTTTTCTAGCATATCGCTAAGTTTGTTGCTCTTTGTACTACCAAAGTAACCACTGTGTCTAAAATACTCTTTGTCATCTAATTTGTTACCACTAAATTTAGCTTTTTTTGCATTAATAATAACAACATAATCACCGCAATCAACATTTGGTGTAAAAGATGGCTTATGCTTACCTCTAAGATAAGTAGCAGCCTCTGTTAAAATACGACCAAAAGTTTTACCCTCTGCATCTATCAAAATCCATTCGCGCTTTACTTCGCTAGGCTTAAGTGCTTTTGTAAATTTCATTTAAGTTCCTTTATTTTTTACTCGAGTAGTCACTCCCACTCAAAGCAGTGGCGAAAGTATATCCTCTTAACCTTAAATAGCTCTTAAATTAAGTTATTTTTAAGATTAAAATGTAGAATTGGTTATTAGTGTATTTGTGTATTGGCTATTATACAATAAAATTAAACGGACAAAATTTAACAAAATGTCTGTTATTATCAGTATTTTACAAATCAAGGAACACTAAATGTCCATTAATAATGATATAGCCACCTAAAAGGACATAAGCAATAGTTATATTATATAAAAAACTGGCGATTTTAAAGAAAAAAGTAGCATTTTACTATTTTCTTAAAAATAACAGGACATTTAAAGTGTTCCTTCAATTTGCAAATACCGGGTTATTTTCGCTATAATGTTCCTTGTATAAATAGTTGTGTCACAAAAGATCAGGAAATGTAAATGTATCTCAAAAGCTTAAAAATAAAAAACTTTAGAAAGTTTAGCGATGAAAATAATTTTGTTGAATTTGTGGATTCAAAAGATGGTTTGCAAACCGATACGATCAATATTGCG
>WFYP01000279.1 GCA_015490055.1 Nitratifractor sp. | reverse complement strand
TTACGCACTATATACAATATTTAACAAATCAAAAAAGTAACAGTTATGAAAGAACAAATTTTCTCTCCTAGCCAAAGCTAAGAGTGATAATTTTTCTTTTATAGGTGTTGCTTTTTTGTTTTGCCCTATGGGTAGCGCAAGAGGGCACTTACTGCAAACAGTTTTTAACGCAAGTTAGCTTCGGCTAGCTTTTATTAAAAACTATTCACATTAAGCACCCTCTTGTGCTATTAAATGTTGTATATAGTGCGTAACTTCAGTTATTTAATTGTTAAATGTTCTAGTAGTCTAGCTACAGCAGAAACAGAAGAGTTTTTAGGAATAGTAATTAAAATATCTTTTGCCTCTGCTTTTTTGCCAGCTTTGATAAGTTCATAAGCTTTTTCTATTTTACTTAAATTTTTATAATATTCTGAATCGGTTGGCTTTTTACTTGCAACACCTTCGTGATACTTTATAACATCTTTTAAAAATTCATCATTTGATTGAATTGACTCTAAAGCTTTAATATTACCATTATTTGCAGCTTTAGAATAAGTAAAAAGTGCATACAATTTAGGATTATTCTCTTTTAGTTTCTCTAAAGCCTCTTTATTTGTAGGGTTTTTATCTAATGTTAAAAGAGCACTATTTGCTGCCTCTAATTTTGAATATTGTAAATAATTATAAACTTTATACCCAATAAATGCACCAATTAGTAAAATAGCAGATGCTATAATTATCTTTTTATTCTTGTTGAAAAACTTCTCTAAATGAAATGCTTGCTCTAATAGCTTCTCGTCGCTACTTAGCTCTTGTTTAACTGCACTTATATCATCTTTTAAACTCATTTAATTTACCTTATTATTGTAATTGTCATAATTATATTAGTTTTATTCTTAAAAACTGCTCTTAGAAGTTAAAGCTTACCACAAAAAAGCTAAAACACTCACTAACCACTAACCCCTAATTCCCCTAAACCCTAATCTCTATACCCTCTTTAAGTATATGCACTGTTTTGTACTTATCGTACTCTACATTAGAGCCTTCTTGAATCTTTACAAATTTTCTTTTTGTATAATCTACTTCGTAATTTCCTGGCATATTTGTAGAGAAATCAACACATAATTTTGCTGCGGAATTTATTAAACTCTCTGGCAGGTTTTGTTTATCGGTTCTAATAAAAACATGCGAGCCGGGAATATTGCGAGTGTGCATCCAAATGTCGTTAGATTTTGCTAAGCCTAAAAGCTCTTGATTCTCTTTAGAGCTTCGCCCAACCATAACTTTGTAACCCTCTATCCAAAAGACTTCGCCAACTTTTGTTTTATCTTTTTTAGCTTTAGAGCGAGCCTGTTTGGGTACTAAAAGTTCCAACTCATAAGGGTCATTAGAGTTTATAATTGCATTTTTAATATTACTGTAAAAGTTTAGTTTATCATTTAAATTATTGTACTCTATACTTACATTTTTTGCTTTACTTTTTGCCCTTTTTGCTAAGTTAAAAAAGTGTTCGCTTATACGATTTTTTACCACATTTTTAGGCAGTTTTACAGTTATCTCTCTGCCTTCAAAATCGTAAGTTTTTAACTCTTTATCATATGGCTTTATAAGGTGTAAATTTGCTAAGACAATATTGCCAATATTGCTTAACTCTTCAGCCTCTTTTTCTAACTCTTCCTCATTTGGCAGGGCATTTAAAGCTTTGCTTAGAGTTTTAATTTTCTTATTTATCTGGTTTAATTTTTGCTCTTTTAATCTCTTTACAAGTGCCGAGTTTATCTTTTGGAAATTTTGCTCTAAAAGTGCCTCTACATCTTCTACCTCGCCACTAAATTTAGACTTAAATGGCAAAAGCTCTTCTAACTCAATGCCGGGTTTTACCACGCGATAACTCTTGCTAGCATCTATATGGTGCAGGGCATCTATTACAATATTATCTTCATCTGTTAATATTAAATTTGTATATTTACCCGTTAGCTCAAATCTAGCAAAGAGTACTCTATCTTTATATTGGCTTTTTGGTTTTACTTTAAATATAATAACTTTATCATCATTTGGAACTGAAATTTCTAAAATTTTAGAGTGAGAAAGTAGAGAGTGTAGTTGCATATCAAACGGAGCATTAAAACTATTTACTAACGATTTTTTAGCTTTATAAATAGTAGAGTTGCCACGAGTCAAATCAAAAAACAGAGACCAATCTTGCCCAAAGTTTAACTCTACAACATTATTAGCAACTCTTTTAGCCTTTTTTATAAAGTTAAATTGCTGTAAGTAGCTAGCAACTGCTTTTATTTCGTATATTTTCAATTTGTTACCTTCTTTATATTTAAGGGCACCTCTAATAATAGGTAATACCCACAATGGGCAATGCAAATGTAAGATTGTGCAAGAGATTTATGAATCCTAGCCAAAGCTAAGATGACTTAAATATCTTGTGCAAGATTGCGTTTGCATTGCCCACCCTTTGGGCATCTCTAGCTTTCCTCTATGCGTCGTTACTCTTTCTTGAATTAGCCCAGCTAGTACTGCGAAAGAGTGCCTAGCCTAGAGAAAAGCTAGAGATGTTGTGGGTATCACCTATTTTTAGAGGTGCCCTTAACATAATTATACCAAATATAAAGAATAAATTG
>WFYP01000278.1 GCA_015490055.1 Nitratifractor sp. | reverse complement strand
TTTATATTCAATTTTTTTAAGTTACTCTCTTTTGTTTTTAAATCTTGTATAGTATGTTTAAGTGTAGTTTTTTTCTTATTTAAATCTTCTCTTAAATTTATAGATTTAGAAACTATAGCACCAATTAATAGTATAAAAACAAAAAGCAATCCTGCCATTAAATCAGCATACGATATCCAAAAATTACTATCGTTTTTATTTGAGTTATTTTTAAACACAATTTACTCTTTTATTTTACTTATACTATCTACCATACTCGATATATGCTCAACTGCGATTGCTAATTCATGGTCTATCTTTTTTAGTGAATTATCTAAGCCGTTATCAAAACTCTCTAAAAGTTTCTGCAACTCTTTAGCATTTTTATTAAATTCTTTTAAGTTACTCTCTAAAGAGACTTTGGCTTCTATGCTATTTTGTGCAACATTCAATTTATCTATACTAGAAACTAATAATTTCGTACTGTTATTAAGTGCACTCTCAACCTCTTTTAAACCACTTTTAGTACTCTCTATAATTTTTTCGTAACTTGTTAAATGTTCTCTATTAATATCTTTTATAAAATCTAAGTTAAATGTATCTTTTAGAGCTCTTATTAATTCGTTATCTTGTATCGCTTTTTGATTATACTTAAATTTTAAAAGCTCCCTCTCGCTCCAGATATATTTAGAGTATATATCTTCTAAAGATAAGGTTAATTGCTCTATTCTTGATAACCCAAGTCGCTCAAAAAATGTCCACCATAACGATAAAAATATACCGAATATAGATGCATAAAAAGCAGTACCCACACCCGAGAGAAGCGTAGAAATTTCTCTATCTAACTCTTTTGAACTACTTACAGTAAAATCAGGCATAGAGATTGCAATAGCTATAAATGTACCCAAAATACCAAGCATTGGGAAAGTGCTAGATGCAACTTTAGCAAAATTATCATTTCTAACATTTTTAAAGTAATCTTCTAAAAAATCACGCACACTAAGTATAGATTTCTTTTTACCCTCTATCTCTAATGCTGTCTTTTCTAAATTTTTCTCTAACTCATTTCTAGTTACACTAAATTGGCTCTTAATTTTACAAACTGATATAAAAGCATTATGTGGTATAAAAAGTAAAAAAATCAGAAAGATTACAACAATTATATAGAATGTATGGGCACTTATATTTGTAAGGTTAATAATTCCAAAATAGTTTACACCTAAAAAGAGTACAAACAAAAAAGGGAAAAATGCTATTAATAAAAACCTGCCAAAACAGTTACTACTTCCACTATCCATATTTATGCCTTTATAAGAAGTTGATAGCCTATTCTAGCAAATTTTTATTAATTAAGCAATATATTGTAGGGTCTTTTTATCTTTTCTACTAAAGAAGCAATACTTACAGCCCTACCCTCTCGTGCAAACTCTTTACCACCTAAAAAAACTATAGTAGTAGGAATAGAAAATACACTAAAATTTGCTGCAATCTCTTGTGAATTTTTTGCATCTATATATATTTGCTTTATCTTAGGGAAATTATCTTCAAAAGCCTCTTTTATCTTTGGCTTCAGGGCATCGCAAACAGCACAATTATCACCCCAAAAGTATAACATTACACCATCTTCTTTCTCTATTAAATCTTTAATCTCATCTAAAGTCATATTAATCCTTTTTTTTGAAAGCTAAGTTCTGATTGTATGGATGCACTACATTTATAAAAATCACGGCTTTTCCACTTAAAAAAGCGAAGCTACCTTGTTGGCTCTCTGCTCTAAGCTCTCCGCTCTAAGCTTTTTGTTTAAAACCTCTTTTTAAACAAAACTCGGTGCATCATTAGCAAACAAAATCAAATCACCAGCTCTTGTGTTTTTTACCAAGAAACTCTCAAACTCTGATTTATCTTTTAAATGCATAAGTTTTTCACTATCTACATACTCTTTAAATATTTCATAATTTAGCTCGCCTGTTACAACAACCAAGTCGAATACTTCGTTTGCTCTTTTTGCTACTTGTATATTTAACTTATCATCAACCTCTACAAGCCCTGGAGTTATTACAACTTTTCTACCATTGTATGTAGAAGCCAAATCGAAAGATGATAGCATACCATCGATATTACCATTAAAGCTATCATCAATAATAAGCTTACCGCCTGCTTCTATTTTTTGTAATCTATGTTCTACTGGTTCTAACTCTTGCAAAGCCTCTTTAATCTGCTCTTCAGAGACACCTAACTCTTTAGCAACTTTTATTGCTGCTGCTAAGTTTACAGCATTGAAATCGCCTAAAATATTAGCACAGTAGTAGTTATCTTCTAAGCTAAAACATACACCATCTAATGTTGCTTTTATATCTTTTATATCATGCCCAAAAAGCTCTATTTTAGGGTTAGTAGATTTTACATTTGCACTTATATGTACCCAAGCGTGCTCTAATCTATTGCTCTTTGTAATCTCCATTTTAGTATTTCTTATACGCTCTAGCGATTTAAAATACTCTATATGTGCTGGTCCTATTGTTCCAACAACTGCGTATTGTGGGTTTACAACTTTAGTAATATCTAAAATATCACCAACCTCTCTAGCACCCATCTCTACAACATAAACTTCGGCATCATCTGGTAAATCTACATTTATATCTTTTATAACACCGCCAAGCGTATTTACTGAACGAGGAGTAGCATATACTTTGTACTTTTTAGATAGAAGATGAGCAATAAAGTTTTTCATACTTGTTTTGCCATAGCTTGCAGTTACACCCACTATTTTTAAATCTTTTTTTGCATCTAACTTATCAATAGCTTGATGTCTAAAACCTGCAAAAAGAATCTTCTCTACAATAACCGATACAATCCAAGCTAATAAAATAGGTACAAGTACAAGCGTTGTTTTAGTAACAAAAAATGTAAATAGTGCAAAAAGTATAAGTAGCACAAAAAATCTCTTTACCCTACCTGTAAAGATTAAAGGTTTATCCTGCTTTTTATACCAAAAATATAGAGCAATAGCATAAACAATTAGCAAAATTGGCTGATAAATTTTTAAATTAGCGAAACTCAAAGCTTCATAAGCAGCAAATGGAACTAAAAAGTAAAATATATTCCAAATAGGCTTAGTATGGTGAAAAATTGCTCTATTTAACCTATAGCTATACCACTGCATAGTTGTCATAAAGTAGTATCCTATAAGCAATACAAATAGTATATATGTAATTAAAATCGCTATACTGTTATTTAATATTTCAGTCATTTTTATCCTTCAGCTCAAGAGCAATCTGCTCGCTTATATATTTAGAGTTGTTTAAAAAGAAAAAGTGGTCGCCTGCTAACTCATAAAGTTTACTATTTGCGATTATACTTTGTATCTTTTTAGCAGTCCAAAGTGGTGTTGCGGTATCATCTATACCCCAAAATAGCAGAGCTTTACCATTTATATTATGAAAGTTATGCTCAAAATCTTCATCTACCACATTTTTAAAAGTCTCATACATTGCATGGTTCATCTCTTTAGCATCGCTAGATACAAATAGTTTACGAATTTTTTGAACACCAAACGGTTTAAGCAGTTTAAAGATAGCTATTTTAGCTCTTACACTAAATGGTTTAGGCACTAAAACCCCTGCACTAGATAATAAAATTAAACAATCTGGCTTTAAAAGTGTAGCAACCTTGCCACCAAATGAGTGCCCTGCAATAGCTTGCGGTGTTGCAGCAATTTTTTCTAAAAATAGTTTAACAATATCTGCATAATCTTGAGTTGTCAAAATCATATTTTCATTAGGCGACTGCCCAAAACCTGGCATATCTAAGTATATATGTTTAAACTCATTTAAGTAGCTACCAAAAGCTTGTTGCATTATCTCTTTGTTACTTCCCCAACCATGCAAAAAAAGAATACTCTGCTCTTTTGTTGGGTTTTTAATTATATAAGAGAGAGATAAGTTCTCGCCCTTATAATCTAGCTCGGTTATTGCCATACTCTCTATTTCCCCGTTTCAACCATTTGAGTTGGAACTCTAAGTTTTGTTATTTTATCAAAGCCATAAATATCTGTAAAGAAATTAACTACACCATCCTCTACATAAGCAGTTAAATATACAATATGCACAGGAATATACTGAGATAATCCAACATATTTTGTCTTTTTAGCTTTAAGAATTTGTTCAACATCTTCAAACTTCTGTTTCGTATAAGATGTTGATAAATGGCTTAATAATTTTAAAGGCTTCTCTAATCTAACACAACCATGACTATAAGCTCTTAATTGGCGAGAGAATAACCCCTTAGAGTTTGTATCGTGCATATATACCGAAAATCTATTAGGGAACATAAATTTAACGCTACCTAATGCATTATGGCTAGATGCCTCTTCAATAATTTTATATGGTAAATCTTTAGTAGCCCACTCTGGAGTTAAATACTGCTTCCAGTTTATACTAGATGGATTCACAGTTGGAGAGTCTGGTGCATAATCTTTTTTAACAACCATATGATGTCGTTTTAGATAACTTTTGTCTCTAATAATTGCAGGTATTACCTCTTTTCTTGCAATATTATCTGGTACATTCCAAGTAGGATGTACTGTAATATACTTCATCATACTGCTAAATATTGGAGTCTGCCAAGTCTGTCTTCCGACAACAACTTTAAACTCCATAGTTTTTTGCCCATTTTCAAAAAATCTAAACTTATACTCCGGCACATTTATAAGTACATATGTATCCCAACCTGTCGGTTTTAATAGCTTAACTCTCTCAATATTTTGTTTTATTTTATACTTTTGAACTGGAGATACAGCAGCATTATAAGCATTAATTAGTGGATAAAACTGAGGCATTTGCGGAACATAAGGGTCTAAAATAGAACTAATTGTTGCCCCACTTTTCAGTTTTGCCATAATATCACTACTACTTACATACTCATCATCAATTTCATAATAAGACTTAATATTCTGTGCCTCTTTTGCTCTAATACCTGCCTTAAGTGTTGGAATATCTATACAGCTATTTGCTAAATTCTCTGTATATTTTACCAATAGTTGATTTAAAATTTTATCATCTTTTGTCTGCTGATACTGTGCAATCATTGGCTGTAAATCACAAACCGAAGAGTATTTATCCTCTTGCAAAATCTGCATAAATTCACTCTTTTGAGCATCACTCCAACTTGTACTACTACCTGTAGTTCCTAAACCATTACAGCCAGATATAATAAAAGCAGATACTATACCAAAGCCTATTGAATATTTCAATTTCATACTAACCCCTTAATTAATCGTATCTATTTTACCCAAATTTATAAAAAAATAGCTTTTTTTAAATTAAAAA
This sequence comes from Nitratifractor sp., assembly GCA_015490055.1. Lineage (GTDB taxonomy): Bacteria > Campylobacterota > Campylobacteria > Campylobacterales > Sulfurovaceae > JAADEQ01. The sequence continues at coordinate 1,813 of WFYP01000278.1, read as the reverse complement.
ATATTAATAATTTTGAATAATTCTATTAAGATGCTCTGCACAAGCCTTTGCGCTACTAAATGCCCACTGAAAATTAAAGCCCCCTAACCTTCCTGTAACATTTAAAACTTCTCCAATAAAAAAGAGATTGTTTACCTTTTTACTCATTAAACTATTACTATCTACTTCGAAAGTATCGACTCCGCCCTTTGTTACTTCGGCTTTTGTATAACCAAAATTTCCTGCTGGAGCAAATCTGTAACTCTTTAGAATCTCTAACCTTTCCCACTCTTCTTTAGATAATCTATTGGCATTTTTATCTTTTATCTCTAATTTTTTCAACAATGCCATAGCTACTCTTTTAGGAAGTGGCAATAGATTAGATAGCATCTTTGTACTACTCTTTAACTCTTTTATTTCAAGATTTGGTAAAAAATCTATCTCTAAAAAACCCTTTTCCCAAAACAGAGAAGCATTTAAAACAACTGGTCCACTAATACCCTTATGTGCAAACAGCATAGAGCCTTTAAACTCTTTACCCTCTACTCTTATAGCAACCTCTACACTAACACCACTCAACTCTTTAAAAAATGCTTCGCTAGGTTGCAGAGTAAAACCAACCAATGCCGGCTTTGTATCTACAATAGTATGTCCAAAACCCTTTGCTATTTCGTAGCCTATAGAGCTTGCACCAATTTTAGCAAAACTTAAACCACCACTTGCAACTATTAAATTTTTTGCTTTAAATTTACCACTATTTGTAGTAACTTCAAAAATATCACTCTCTTTTACGACACTTAATACTTCGCAATTTAATTTTGTTCTAACATCTTTAATTTCTCGCTTTAAAATAGCTAATAATTCACTAGAGCTACTCTTGCAAAAATACTCTGTATTGTTTTTTATACTATACTCTAATCCTCTGTTTTTAAACTGTTTAAGAAGCCATTTGTTATTATATTTTTTAATATTGTTCTTTATAAAATTACAATCTGCCAAATAATCACTACAGCTAATATTTTTATTTGTAAAATTGCATCTACCGCCACCAGATATTGTAATTTTAGCTCCTAACTTGCTATTGTGCTCTATTAATAGGGTAGATTTTTTATTATTTAAATTGGCAGCTAACATTAATCCGCTAGCACCGCCACCAATTATGATATTCTCATATACCATTACAATCTTTGCATCTTTTTAAGAGCTATTTTTACAAGCTCTTGTACAGTTCCACTCTCACCATTAAGTGCTTTTTTAATTGCATCTTTCTTAAAGCCTAAAGACTCTAGTGCCATTGTCGCTTCTAACATATCATTACCAGCACTGCCTTGCTCACCATCACCACTTACTATAAAGTCTGCAAGCTCTACCAAAATTCTACTAGCAGCTTTTGGTCCAATACCTGGAACTCGCTTTAACATTCCTACATCTTTAGCACTTACAATTTTTGCAAATGTCTCTGGCGTAAAAGTAGAGCAAACAGCCAAGCCAACTTTAGGACCAACACCATTAATTTTAAGAAGTGTATCGAACATCTTCTTTTCATCTTTACTAACAAAACCAAACAGTAAATTTGCATCTTCACGAATTATCTGCGTAACAAATAGCTTTGCTACATCGCCACTAATTGCATTAGAGCTATTAACTGAAACATTTACTTCGTAAGTTAAACCATTTATAAAAATATGCAAAAGTGTCGGCTCTTTATATACTATTTTGCCCTCTATTCCTACTATCAAGATATATCCTTTAGCCTAAGTTTGTAAAATAACAAACTCAGGTTATAACTTTTTTAGTATTTTATAGTTATAATTCTTGCAAAAAGGTAAATTGG
>WFYP01000277.1 GCA_015490055.1 Nitratifractor sp. | reverse complement strand
GCATTATTTTCGGGAGCTGTGTTATTTGCATCGCCTAGTAAAATAGTGCCAAACAATAGTAGTAATATTAAAAAAATAATAAAAGTAAATAATAAAATTATTGTCATTATGAGAGAAAATGGCAAAGATAAAAGAGTAGAATTAGATGCTAAAACATTAGATATGATTAGCAAAAATTCTAAAAAGTCATCTAAAAAAAGTTCGCATAAAAAGAGAATTAGTAAAAAGAGTACTTCAAAGAGTAGCTCTAAGGTAGCTAAAAAGTCTAAAAACAAGAATAGTAGTAGCCACAACTATACAGTAAAAAGTGGAGATACTCTATTTGCTATTGCAAAGAAGTATAAAGTATCAATATCTGATTTGGCTAAGTTAAATAAGTTAGGTTCAAATACTTTAATTAAACCCGGAGATGTTTTAAAGATACCTTCTAGTGGATATACAGAAGCTGCTCTTAAGGCTGTTGAGTATAATAATAAAACTGTTTATAAGGTAAAAAAAGGTGATACTTTATACTCTATAGCAAAAAAATATAATATGAAAATAGATACTCTAAGAAAGTTAAACAATTTAAAAAAGAGTCCAAAGCTTAAAAAAGGTATGGAATTAACTGTCCTTGGTACTCCAACAATAATTGCTAAGAGAAAACATGTAACAAAATATGCCGTAAGAAGAGGCGATACGCTTTGGTCTATTTCTAAAAAGTTTAGATTAACTGTAGCTCAATTAAAACTTTTAAATCCAAAAATTAGAACTCGTGGATTAAGAAGAGGAGATATTTTAAGAGTATCAAAACAAGAAGCTCTAATGATAGCAAAAGCTAGATATAAAAGAAAAAGAAGATTAAGTGGTGTTTTAGCTAGATATGAGAAAAGTTATAATAGTGGTAGCTCTAATAATGTTGTAAGATATGCAAAAAAATGGCTTGGTTCAAGATATGTTTGGGGTGCATCAAGACCTGGAGCATTTGACTGTTCTGGATTTACACAATATGTAATGCGTCATGCAAAAGGAAGGTCAATACCAAGAGTATCAAGAAGACAAGCATATTATGGTCAGTATGTTAGTAGAAGAAATTTAAGACCAGGAGATTTGATATTCTTTGATACTTCGCATAGTAGAAGAGGATATGTAAATCATGTTGCAATATATATTGGTAGAAATATGTTTATTCATGCAAGTAGTGCAAAGCATAGAGTTGTAATAACCAGTTTAAATAAGCCATTTTATAGTAGTAGATTTATGTGGGGAAGAAGAATTAATTAAACTTCTTTAAAATATATTTAAAGCTAAGAGAGGGTTTCTTGATGACATTGTAGCTATTGCTAGAGATACCCTATATTATATAATTCTACATTATAACAAATTTAATATTTTTATCTTATTTACTATTTATTTAAAACTATAATATATATTATATTAGATAAAATATTGTGTATATTATAGTATATAAATCAACTATTTTAATCATTGTTTACTATAGGGAAGCTCCCCAATGACATTAAGTTAATGATTTTGTATCCATTTCCTAGATATATATATCAAAGTATGAAGCAAATAAAATATGCATAATCGCTATCATTCTGAGCGTATGTGAAGAATTTAGCTTAAACGGCTTTGAAGCTAAAAGTTTATTTCGGCAGTTTGAGTTATATTCTTTGCTTCATTCGGAATAACAGCGATTGTAAGATTTAGATGTGGCTTATTTTATGGAAGTAAATACCTTAACTTAATAGTATGGGAGTTTCTCTTGAATATTCTTAATCAAGGGTCTATTCTCTTGTTCTTAAAATAACAAAAATGGAAATTAATATGAAAAAAAACCTTAAAAAAATTGTATTGGCTTCTCTCTTTTTGAGTTTACCTCTTAGTGCATCTTTGCAAGATGATATTAAGAATATGGCTACTAAGAGCAAATCTTCTTTTATTAAAAGTAGCTATTCTACTAATTTATATGAGCCTATATGGATACAAGGCAACTCACTTTCTCCTTTGGGTAATGAACTTATAGCTCAAATTAAGAGTGATAAAACATTTGCTCCTGATTTACCATTTTATAAACTCTATAAGAGTGTTAAGAGTGATTTAAAAAAGGGTAAAATCAATGCAACTACCGAATTGAAATTAATGAAACTATATAAATCTTATATGGATTATTTAATAAAGGGTGGTATAAATTGGAAAAACTTTGATAAAGATATTGCTATGTTAAAGAAGAAATATAACTATAATGTAGGTTGGGAGCGAGCAACTCCACCATACTCTTCTAAAAAAATATTAACTAATGCAATTTTATCTAATAGTTTTGGTGATGCATTTACTAAGGTTGAGCCAAAAAGATTTAAGTATAAAAAGCTTAAAAAATATTTAGCTAAATATATAGCAATAAAAAATAGTGGTGGTTGGCCAGTTGTTAAGAGTGCAAAAACTCTAAAGGTTGGTTCTAGTAGCCCAGCTATTCCAAAAATTAGAAAAAGATTAAAAATTGTTGGAGATTTAGGTAACTGTAGTGCATCTATGGATTCAACTATATATGATAACTGTATGGCAAAAGCTGTTAAGAGATTTAGACTTAGACACGGATTAAAAGCTTCATCGGTAATAGATAAATCTACAAGAAGAGAACTTGCAAAGCCTGTTAGTTACTATATTAGAAAAATGCGCCTTAATTTAGATAGAATTAAATGGATTAAAAGAGATGAAGCTAGAGTTAGAATAGAGCTTAATATTCCAGCATTTAGGTTATATCTATATGATGGTAAAGGTTTAGTTACTACAATGCGTGTAATTACAGGTAAGCCTGACCATCCGACACCTGTATTTAGTGATGTTATGACTACGGTTGTGGTAAATCCATATTGGAGAATTCCAGAAAGTATTGTTAGAAATGAAATGTTAAAGCATTTGATTAAAGACCCACATCACTACGAAAGACAGCATAAATATTTATATAAAGGTTGGGGTCCAAATTCTGAAAAAATTAATCCAGCTACAGTAAATTGGAAGCAGTATAAAGGGAATAAAAAACATATTCCATATCACTTTATGCAAGATCCTGGTACTAGAAATGCCTTGGGTAAAATTAAGTTTTTATTCCCTAATAAGTACTCAGTATATATACATGACACTCCAGGTAAAAGATATTTCTTTAGAGATGTTAGAGCATTTAGTCATGGTTGTATGAGAATACAAAAACCAAGAGAGTTATTGGAAGCTTTAGCTTTATATAATAGTAACTTGAATGTAGATTCTATTATGAAGCGTTTAGGAACAGACGATAATGAGCAGATTGGATTGAGAAGAAGAATACCTGTTGATATTGTATATCTTACATCTTTTGTAGATGATTATGGAAACTTACACTTTAGAAGAGATATTTATGGATACGATAGAATGCAACTAAAAGGGTATTTATCTTCTAAAGGTTCGGTATCTGTTAAGAATAATGAAAAGGTTAAATCTAAAAAGAATAAGAAATATAATACAGTTAAAAAAGCTAAAGCTGTTAAAAATCTACACAAAAAGAGTAAAGCTAAAAAAGTAGAGAAAAAAGTTAATAAGGTTGTTAAAAAAGCTAAAGCACCTGTTAAAAATAAGCAAGGATATCAAGTTATAGAAGTAGGATATTAATTCTCTACTTCTGTGATAAATTTAGTAGCCTTCTTTTAAAAATCTATAAATGCATCTATTGTCTATTATACATCATATTTTACTAATTAGTATTTCGACTTAGCTTTGGCTAGGACTTCAATCCTAATTAGCAAAATCTAATGCATACTAAACAATATCTGTCTCTTATACACATCTC
>WFYP01000276.1 GCA_015490055.1 Nitratifractor sp. | reverse complement strand
GTATAATAAATTATTACATATTATAATTTTTTTGATATACTAATAAAAAGTAAACATAGGGGCAGATAGTGGGAGCAGATAAAGAGATATATGAAAAAGCAGGACTATTTTACATAGGTAAAGATGTAGATAAGCAGAGTTTTGAGCCAACAGATGTTTTGACTTTGCTAAAAAATAAAAACTTCACAACACACGCCGCAATTATTGGTATGACTGGTAGTGGTAAAACGGGGCTTGGTATTGGGTTGCTAGAAGAGGCGGCTATTGATAATATTCCATCGATAGTAATCGACCCAAAAGGCGATATGGGCGATATGCTATTAACCGACCCAACCTTTAGTGCCAAAAATTTTGAGCCGTGGGTAGAAGACGATGCAAAAAGTAAAGGCGAAGACCCACTAGAGTTAGCCGAAAAGACTGCTAAAATGTGGAAAGAGGGCATAGAGAGTTGGGGGCAAGATAGTGCAAGAGTAGAGCGTTTCGCAAGCGTTGATAAAACTATCTACACCCCAGGCTCAAGTGCTGGCGTTGGTATAAATATTTTAAGTTCACTAGAGAAACCGCCAGCTGAGGTTATGGAAGATGCTGATAACTTTAGTGCATATCTATCAAGTACAGTTAGCTCACTTTTGGCACTTGTAGATATAGAGGCAAATCCGCTAGAGAGTAAAGAGTTTATACTGCTTTCTCAAATTATTGCTAAAGCGTGGCAAAACGATGTTAGCTTAGGGTTAGATAGCTTAGTTGGTGCGGTGCTTCAGCCAAGCTTTAAAAAGATTGGCGTACTGCCACTAGAGAGTTTTTATCCACAAAGCGATAGATTTAAATTAGCAAATAAGTTTAACTCTGTAATAGCATCACCTGCATTTATGGGGTGGCTAAGTGGCGAGAGTTTAGATATTCAAAAGCTACTTTACGGCAAAGATGGCAAGGCAAAAGTGGCAATTTTCTCGATTGCTCACCTTAACGATTCGCAAAGAATGTTTTTTGTAACTCTGCTTTTAAATAAAGTAGTAGCGTGGATGCGTCGCCAAAGTGGTAGTAACCGCTTAAAAGCGATGCTATATATGGATGAAATTTACGGCTTTTTTCCGCCTGTGAAAAACCCACCATCAAAAGAGCCTATGATTACTTTGCTAAAGCAAGCAAGAGCGTACGGCTTGGGCGTTGTGTTAAGTACTCAAAACCCGGTAGATTTAGACTACAAAGGCTTAAGCAACATCGGTACTTGGTTTATTGGTCGCTTGCAAACAACACAAGATGTCGAGCGAGTAATCGACGGTTTAGGCGGTAAAATAGACTCTAGCTTTAGTAAAGATGAAATTGCAAACCTACTCTCTAACTTGAAAAAGAGAACATTCTTCCTAAAATCAGCACACTTAGAAGATATACGCCTATTTGGTACAAGATGGGTGCTAAGTTACCTAAAAGGACCGCTTAAAAAAGATGAAATCTCTAAACTAATGGCATCTAAAAAAGCACAAATAGAGCCACAAAGTGTAGTATCTTCGTCTAATAGTGAAAGTGGCGAGTATGTTAGTAATGTTGTATTAAATGGCAATGTAGTGCAGAGATTTGAGCCCGATACTACTGGTAAAAAACAATATACGCCAACAATAGCAAGCAGAGTTGAAGTGCAGTATATCGATACAAGAAGAGCAATCGAAGAGAGCCGAGAGTTAAAGCTATATATCGATATAAACGGAGTAAATAGTTGCAGTTGGGATGGGGCAGAGGAGTTAGAAGAGCCACTAAGTAGCTTCCCAACCAAAGCCCCAAGCGGAGCGAAGTTTAAACACTTGCCAAACTTTATTACTGAAGATAAAGATTTAAAAGCTTGTATAAGAGAGTTAAAAGATTATATATACTCAAGCCAAAAGTTGGAGTTATACCGTTGTAAACGCCTAAGATTAGAGTCTAAAGTTGGTGAGAGTTACGACGATTTTAGTGTAAAAGTAGAAGATGTACTTAAAGATAAGTTCGAAGCTGAGTTGGATAAATTAAAAGATAGATACAAATCTAAATTCGATAGAGTACAAGACCAAATAGAGCGTGCCGAAGCACAAGTTGATAAAGAGAAATCTGACCAAACAAATTCGCTAATTACAGCTGGAATGTCAATTATTGGTGCACTATTTGGCAGAAGCTCGGTTAGTAAAATTGGAACAGCCGTAAGTCGAAGTAGTCGAGTATTAAAAGAGCGAGGCGATATGAGCCGAGCCCAAGCCAAACTAGAAGATTTACAAGAGAAGTTAGAAGATTTAAAAAATGAGTTAGATGAAAAAATAGATGAATTAGACGAAAAATACAGCATAGATAATTACGAAATAGAGACTATATTTATAAAACCTAGAAAGAGTGCCATAGATGTTGAAGAGATAGCCTTGCTTTGGAGGGTTGATTATTAGTTGCCTTATGCTTAATAGTTTATAACTATTAAGTGTTCTATATAGTGCGTATAGTTATTTATATGCCTTTGGGCTTAGGGAGTAGGCTTTTTTGAAGTTTTTTATAAAGTGGCTTTGGTCGTAAAAGCCGGCTTGGTAGGCTATTTCGGTTAGGGTGGCGGTTTTGTTTACTCTTATTAACTCTTTGGCTTTGTCTATTCTTTTATCTATTAAAAAAGCGTGCAGGGTCAAGCCATATTCGGCTTTAAATAGGCGGTTTATATGAGCAGTGCTGTAACCAACCTCTTTTGCTATCTCTTCTAGTGTTAATGGCTCTTGTAGGTGCGTTAAGATGTACTCTTCTAACTTTTGTAGGGTTTGGTTTGGCTCTGTATTTTCCTCTTTTTTGCAATAGTTGGCGAATAACTCTTTGTTAAAGTTTTTCAACTCTTGCTCTATATCTCTATTTGGCTTATTTAAAATTTGCTTGCAAATATTTAAAAACTGTTTGGCTAGAGTTTTATCTTTTATAATATTTGGTGAAATATTTATAAAATCTTTAGTCTCAAATATATCTTGCTGAATCTCTATACACCATGTCTCTTGGAAATGCAAGCTGTAGTAATCTAATCTCTCATTATGCTTGCTACTTGTTAAGTGTACCTGTTTTGGGTTGAATATGGCTATTTGATTTGGATATAGAGTTTGTAGTGGCTTATTATGGTACTCTATATTTATATATCCATTTACTATGGCTACTATATTAAAACTTTTGTGTGAGTGTTTAGCAAAACTTTTAAAATTCTCTTTATTATATTTTAACTCTCCATATATGCCATTTGAATTTTTTAAATCTATTACCAAATTTTGCCTTTTGTCATTTTTATACAATTTTAAAACTCTATTATATGTTAGACTTCTTATAAAAAGCAAAGGATTAATAATGGAATTAGATATTTTTACACTATTTTTGCTATTTTTAGCAGGAGGCTTTGCCGGTTTTGTGGACTCTATTGCTGGTGGTGGAGGTATAATTACTTTGCCGGCTCTTTTGGCTGTTGGAATACCGCCACATCAAGCTTTGGCAACCAATAAATTGCAAAGCTCTTTTGGCTCATTTACTGCAACTTTAAATTATGCAAAAAAAGGTTTAATGAATCCAAAAGAGTTGTTGCTTGGTGTTGTATTTACTTTTATAGGTGCAGTTAGTGGGGCAGTTTCTGTACAGTTTTTCGATGCTAAAAGTTTGGAAGATATGATAATATTTATGCTAATAATTATATTCATATATACTCTTGCAAGCCCTAATTTAGGAAGTATTCATACAACAGCTAAATTAAAAAAGCCACTATTTTACACTCTTTTTGGCTTGCTAATTGGCTTTTACGACGGCTTTTTTGGTCCAGGAACTGGAAGCTTTTGGACTATGGCATTAATACTACTTTTGGGGCTAGATTTAAAAGCTGCAACCGCAGAAACAAAGCTTTTTAACTTTACAAGCAATATCGCATCGTTAATTATGTTTATATACGCAGGACTCGTACTTTGGGTAGCAGGATTTGTAATGGGAGTAGGGCAGATAATAGGTGCATATTTAGGCTCTAACTTAGTTGCAAAAAAAGAGGTTAAATTTATTAGAGTTTTCTTTTTAATAGTTGTAGGAGTGACTATATTAAAACTAATGATAGCTAAATAGCGTAGGGGACGACCTGTGTATCGTCCCATTAGTTCAAATGGGTGTAAAAATTGTTTTATTACCCACCATAAATCACGCTTGGTAGCCATAGCGATATTTGTGGTATATAAGTTACTATTAATAAGCCTAGCAAAATCATACTTGCCCATGGCCATGAATAGACTATAACATTTTTTAAGCTAACTCCTGTAATTCCGCTTGTTACAAAGAGGTTTAGTCCAACTGGTGGTGTTATCATTCCTAGTTCCATATTTATTGTTACTATAATTCCAAAGTGTATTGGGTTTATGCCAAGTGCTGTTGCAACAGGCAAGAGTAGGGGAACCATAATCATAATAATTGCACTTGGCTCCATAAAATCTCCCGCGAAAAATAGTAAAATATTTACGAAGATTAAAAATAGAATGGGTCCTACATGGGCGTTTATTAAAAATTGAGCAATTTCGTGTGGTACATTCTCTAGTGTTAAGAAGTGTGCAAAAATCATAGCATTTGCGATAATAAACATAATCATAGCCGAAGTTTTAGCAGCATCTAAAAATGTTAAGTATAGCTCACTCCACTTAATATCGCGGTAGATAAACATAGATACAAAAAATGCCCATATAGCAGCAACGGCAGCCGCTTCGGTTGGTGTAAAAATTCCGCCATAAATTCCGCCAATTACTATAACTATTGTCATTAATGCCCAGCTAGCCTCTTTCATTTTTGTAAGGCGTACTTTAAAAGGCTGAGGTTTGGTTCGTTTAAAGCCTAGCTTTTTAGCCCCAATATATGTTACTGCCATCATCATAATGCCTATCATAATTCCAGGTATTACACCTGCCATAAATAGTTTACCAATACTCACTTCGGCAGTTACACCGTAAACAATTAGCACAATAGATGGAGGTATAAGTATGCCTAAACTTCCTGCTGTGGCTATTGTGCCTATTGCGTAGCGTTTAGGGTAGCCAGCTTGCTCGATTGCACTAAACATAATAGAGCCAATAGCTACAACCGTTGCAGGTGAGCTACCACTAACTGCTGCAAAGATAATGCTTGAGAAGATAGCTGCCATTGGCAAACCGCCTGGTAGGTGCCCAACTACACTTTTAGCAAAGTCGATAATTCTTTGAGCCGAGCTACCCTTAGATAGCAAGTTTCCAGCTAAAATAAACATAGGAATAGCCATAAGCGAGTAACTGTCGATTTTCTCAAAAATCATACCCGAAATCTCTAAAGGGCTTGTAGATGTCATTGTAACTAGAGTAATAAAAGTAGAAGCACCAAGAGCAATAGCAATGGGAGAGCCAATAATTAATAGCCCAAAAAATAGCCCAAAAAGCAAGGCGATACTCATAGCATACCTCCTGTCTTTTTATGCACCTCTTTTAGTAAATCTTCGGAATTTGTACTAAAATCTTCTAATACCATATCTGCTTCGCCTTTTAATTTTAGCTTGTCGGCTGGAGTTTTAAGTACCTCTATAATTTTGTAAATAATAATTACTGCACTAAATGCAAATGATATTGGCACAACTAGATATGGAATCCAAAGAGGAATATTTAAATCTACAGACACTTCGCCTAAATCGATGTATAAAAGTACATATTGATAGCCAAAATATGCTATTGCAGCGACATAAATTGCCGAAACTATTAAAGCAATTAGCGTTAATAACTTTTGCACTTTTGGTGGTGTTTTTACTAAAAAGACATCTACCGCGATGTGAGCATCTTTTTTAAAGCAGTATGCTGCTCCAAAAAAGGTACTCCATAAAAAAAGATAAATTGTAAGCTCGCCTGCCCAGCTAATTGAGCTTTCGAAAGCATATCTTGCTACAACATTTACAAAAGCTAAAGTAACACCTGCTGCTATTCCAAATGCGGCTATTATTTTCGATATATTAACAATTAAAGATAGAAGATATTTCATAAATTATCCTTTTTTTTGAGAAGAGTTATTTAATGCTATTAAAGCTAACGGTGCGACACATAGGTCGCACCCTACATAATCAATTAAACAACAATCAACCAATATACTATTTAGTATTTATTGCTGCTTCGATTAAATCTTTACCTATTTTGTTATTATCGTAAAACTCTGGGTAGATAGAACTCATTGCTTTTTTCCAAGCTGCTTTTTGTTTATCGTTTAGTGTATAAATTTTAAGCTTGCCACTTTTTTTAGCATACTCTTCTATCTTAGCTAATTGTGACTTATCTAACTCTTTAGCATATTGACGCTCTTTTTCAGTTGCCTCTTTCATTGCTTGTTTAACATCAGCTTGTAAATCTTTTGGCAATGAATCGTAGAACTTTTTGCTCATAACTACAAGATATCCTAAATATCCGTGGTTGCTTAGAGTCATATATTTTTGAACTTCGTAAAACTTTTTAGTGTAAATGTTAGAGTTTGTATTCTCCTCGCCATCAATTACACCTTGCTGAAGTGCTGAGTAAACCTCTGAAAACGGCATAACTTGTGGGTTTGCACCAACTGCTTTAAATTGTGCCTCTAACACTTTAGAACTCATAATTCTAAACTTTTGCCCCTTTGCATCTTCTGGCATTAGTAGAGCTTTTTTGTTCGAAGTTAATTGTTTAAATGCATTATCCCAATAGTTTAAAACAACAAAACCTTTTGCTGCAACCATATCTTTTAACTTCTGTCCAACTGCACCATCTTCTACTTTGTGAACATGATTCATATCTCTAAACAAGAAAGGTAAGTCAAACAGTGCTAACTGTGGAACTGTCTTAGTAAATTTAGAAAACGACGGACACGCCATTTGAACAGAGTTGAGTCTAATAGCCTTAAGTACCGCTTTGTCTTTATAGAGTTGAGAGTTTGGGTAAACTTGCACATCTATTTTACCCTTACTAAGCTCTTCTAATCGCTTTTCAAAAAACTTTGCAGCTTTACCTTTTGGTGTGTTTTCACTTACAACATGACTAAACTTTAACACATAATCTGCCGCCATCGCACTTGTACTTACCGATACAGCTACTACAGCTGAAAATAGAACCTTTTTTAACATAATTAATCCTCCTATATAATTTTATGTAATATAGTATAGTTTAATTATGAAAAAAAATCAAGAGTTATAAGAGTTTATCGTTACTATTTATCACTTTTCTCTTCAAGGTTTTCTTCTATTTTTTCTTCAAGTATTTTTTCTGTTCTCTCTTCTAGTTTTTGTTTAACGAGTTCTTCTTGTGATAGGGAGCCAACAGCTTCTCCAAAGTTTTCAAATTGTTTTTTAATATCTTTTCTTTTAACCTCTTTTGCTTTTTTCTTCTTTTTATGTGCTTCAACAAATTTAATTTTAAATCTATCGATGTAGTCGAGGCTATCTATAAACTGTTTATATGGGTATATATTTATTTTATTAGCAGAGCTTTTTTCGTTATGTTCTGTAATCATTACTTTTATTTCAGAGTCTTTAGATACATAACTTAACATTTGACAAGTTTTGCTATAGTAAGTAAGTGCCTTAATAAACTCTTTTTTTGGGTTTTTAGGTTTAGGTGGTAAAGGTGCTTCGTAAATTATTCCAATATTAGTAGCTTTTTTATCTTTTTCATCTGTAATATATTCACAAAATGGGTTAGGCTTGGAAGCTGGGGCTTTTACAGCAGGTAGTAGTCTTAAGACTTTAGCTTTTTGCATTTCGGCAATTCGGTTAAATACTTTAAGTGAAGAGTCATCTTTATATGCTTTTGAGAAGACCTCTAGCTGCTCAGAGAATAGTGTAATTTTATGTTTTTTGGCTTTACAAAAGTTAGTAAGAGCAGAAAATTCACTGTCTAAATTGTTATCTAACCAAATACTATTTTCTAAAACAAAGCAGCCCCTAATGAATTTGATAAATTTATGGTATGGATGTTTGGGATGAAAGAGAATTTCTATATCTAGCATTACTCTTTTAAATATAAGATAGAAGGCTGTAAGGAGTATAAGAACCAAAATACTATATTTAATAATAATTAGAAGCGAGACAATAACTGTTATAGTTGTTGCTATCGGTTCTGTTTTGAAGGTATTAGTAATGGTCATTTATTTCCTTGAGTATTAAGGGCATCTCCAATGCCATTAAGTTAAGGATTCCATATCCATTTCTTGGCTTTAAGCTCAAAGCCGAAAGCTAGCCACTTCGTCACTCCCACGGAAGTGGGAGTCCACGATTTTAATTGCCTAGAAGCTGAAAAAACACTTTTTCGGCAGTTTAAACTGTGGATTCCCGTTTTCACGGGAATGACATGTGGCAAGCTTTTGGCTTTGTGCTTTAAGCATTTTATGGAATTAAAACTCTTAACTTAATGGCAATGGAGGTGCCCTTAACAAATATATCACAACAATTCTATTGATAAGCTCATAATTTATGAGCTTATTGTAGCAAATTGCTAGTTAAGTTTGACTTTAAGGCACTTTGACTACTTAATTTTATTTTGCTTTGTACTAAAAACAATACCTCTATCATCCATATAAATTTTTAAACTACTTTCAAACCCTTTTGGGTAAGCACTTAATATTGCATTCATTCCTATAGCACTGGTCTCTTCTTGCTTTTGTAAATATTTTAATCTTTGTTGGTAATCTTTTTCATTTAAGATACCCATACTCTTTAGCTTATCTAAAGTGGCTTTTCTTTTTTCTGTATTATATTTTACACTCTCTTTCATAAAATTAATAAACTTATTGTTATTTACATCTAGCCATAGAAGTGTCTGTTTATCATCTTTAAACTCTTTTGTTTTAGCATTGCTTACATTTATAGCTATTGTATTATCTTTTAACGACGCACTAAGAGAAGTTATAAATTTAAGAGATGATTTAGGTAGAGTATTTAATAAATCAACTTCTTTACCATCTTTTGGTAAATTTATATTTGCTAACTCAGGTACTTTTGCTTTAAGCATACCAATTAATGCAGTTGGATTTGCAGATACAATCTCTATTAATGCTCCTACAAGTTTTGGATTGTTAGTTTTTTCATCCATTTTAATTTTATCTACTCCAAAGTATAATTCTGATACTTGACTACCAAACATAGATAACATTAAAGATGTAGTAGAAGCATTTTTTAATAACTCTCTTTGATGAATAGAGTTACATTGATACTTTTTTGCTTCGCTAACAGTGTAATTTGTCAAACTCATAATAGCATTTGATAAATTCTTTGCATCATATCTTAATCCAAGAGCTAGTACAGGGTCTTTAGTTACTTTGTTTAACTCATTTTTACTGACAATAGATTTAAGAATTTTAGCAACATTTTTATTAGTATGAATAATCATTTCAGATTCTAAATCTTCTGTACTAACGGCTTTATAGCCTACAATAATACTATCTACAGCATTTGTAAAGTCGTTTGCCATAGGTATAACACACTTTTCTAATTCCTCTTTATTATGTGCCGAAGATTTAGCCTTGTTTAGTAAAAAGTTTACTAGTGGTTTGAGTTTAATGAATCCATCGCTATAACCTTTAAAGTTATTCTCGCTTAGTAACTTATCGAAACTCTTAATACTGTAACTATTTTTACTATCTGCTTTGCCTGTTAAGTGTTTTAAATAACTTTCCTTTTTATCTAGTGGATATAGAGACATAGCAATAGTTTTTTTCTTAACAACAAGTGTTACTCCTGTTTTACTATCTAAATTATTATCTATACATTTATAACCTGAGCAATCTTTCCATTTTATTGTGGCATTTGCCTCTTTTGCTATTTTATTTAAAGAGTTTATAAACTTATTGGGGCTAGTAATTTCTGTTCTTATAACTGGGTAATTATTTAATCCATAAATAATATTACTTCTATTTTTTGCTAGACCGAACTCTTCGAAGTTACTATTTTTGTAGCTATTTAAAATCTCTTTTAATAATTTGTTTTTGCTATTTGGATGAGTTTTTTCTAAAGAGTTTAATAAAACCTCTATGCTATTAGCTTCTCTTACTCTAAACTCATCTGGAATTGCTTTTTTATTCCCAAATAGATAAGATGTATCTTTAGGTACATACGCTAAAAGTTTTTCAAAGTTGTTACTTTTGCTAATAACTTTAGCCTCTTTTAACTCTTGATGTTCACTATTTTTAGTTTTACATCCTGTGGTGATAATTGCCACAGTTGCTACTGTTGCAAATACTATTTTTCTCATAAATTGCCTTTTTATATAAATTAAAGTAGAATATTATCATAAAAGGATGAATATGAAGAAAAAAGAGTACAAAAAACGACTTTATGAGTTGCAAGTAGAGTTGGTTAAGTTTCAAAAATATGTAATTGAGAGTGATTTAAAAGTTTGTGTAGTTCTAGAGGGGCGAGATAGTGCAGGTAAAGATGGTACTATTAAACGATTTCGCGAACACTTAAGTCCTAGAGAGGCTCGTACTGTAGCTTTAGGAAAGCCTAGCGATAAAGATAGAAAATCGTGGTATTTTCAAAGATATGTGCCACATTTACCAAGTGGTGGTGAAATTGTCTTTTTTAACCGTAGCTGGTACAATAGAGCTGGTGTAGAGCCTGTTATGGGCTTTTGTACGCAAGAGCAGTACGAACAATTTATGACACAAGTTGGCAGTTTTGAAGATATGTTAGTAGATGATGGTATGATATTTATAAAATACTATTTAGATATTACAAAAGAGGAGCAAGCAAAACGCTTAGAAGCTAGAAAAAACGACCCACTAAAACAGTGGAAGCTAAGCCCAATAGATGCAAAAGCTCAAGAGCTTTGGGATAGCTATAGCAAATATAGAGACAAAATGTTTAAAGCAACATCATTTAGCTTTGCCCCTTGGCATATTGTACATAGCGACGACAAAAAAACCGCTAGAATAAATATAATTGCCCACTTCTTAAACCAGGTAGATTACCCAAATAAGAAACAAGAGGTACTTAATTGGGATAGTAAAGTAGTTTGCAAGTTTAAGCCAAAATGTTACGAAGAGGGCTTAATTGCACCATAAGGATAGTTATGAGTATTAAATTTATTTCGTGGAATGTAAATGGAGTTAGAGCAGTAGCTAAAAAAGAGGCACTAAAATGGGTAGATGATTTTAAACCTCAAATTTTAGCTCTACAAGAGATAAAAGCAACAAAAGAGGAGATTCCAGATAATCTCTTTAATAAAAAGTACGAAGAGTTATTCGTTAGCTCTTCAGTTAAAAAGGGGCAATCGGGTGTTGCAGTATTTAGCGATATTACTCCCGATTACTATAGCCATTGTTACGAAGTAGATGTTTTAAAAGAGGGTCGCATAAACGAACTACATTTTGGTAAAATAGCCTTTTTTAATGTCTATTTTCCTAATGGAAAACGAAACGAAGAGAGACTCGAATATAAATTGAAATTTTATGATAGATTTTTAGAACATATCGAAAATTTGCGAGCAAAAGGTTACTCTATAATTTTTTGTGGGGATGTTAATACAGCACACAAACCGATAGACTTAGCAAGACCAAAAGATAACGAAAATATTTCGGGCTTTTTACCAATAGAGCGAGAGTGGCTAGATAAAGTAGAAGAGCTTGGCTACATAGACACCTTTAGAGTATTTCATAAAGAGCCCAACAGATACAGCTGGTGGTCTATGCGAACACGCGCAAGAAGTAGAAATGTTGGCTGGAGAATAGATTACTTTTTTATATCACAAGATTTAAAAGATAAATTAGTAGATAGCGATATTTTAGATAAAATAGAGGGCAGCGACCACGCACCAATTAGTTTAATTATGGATAATTTATGAGTATAACTCTGGTATATATAAATCTGTTAATATAAAATTAACAATTATTTGTTACTATTTTAATGTACCAATTAGGTACAAGACATTATTAGTTAATCC
>WFYP01000275.1 GCA_015490055.1 Nitratifractor sp. | reverse complement strand
TTAAAGTTTTATATCCCCACTTATAGGGAACTAGAGAACTTTAATTAGTAAAGTTAATTATATCTGAATATCGTAACACATTATATATTTTATGTCAATTTAAATGAAAAATTAATGAATTTAGTTCATCGTTTTAATAAGATATGGTCATATAGAAAGAATAACAATATTAGTTTCATTTTTTTATATATAATAATAAAATTATATATTGGGAGATTTATTTTGGATAATAAAGATAATTATATAGAAGAAGATGAAATTGATTTAAAAGAGGTGTTTAGTACACTTTTAAAATATAAGTATTCAATTATTTTAATAACTATGCTTATAACTCTCTTGGCTGCTATATATGCTTACTATAAGCCAAATATATATAAAGCTACAAGCACTTTAGAAGTTAGTTCTAAGAAAAGCCCAATATCAGCAGACGATATCTTAGGTGAAGCACTGAGTCAAGGAAGTAAAGATATAGATACTGAAATCCAAATTATAAAGTCTCGTTTTGTTACAAATATGGCTCTGAAAAAGGTAGATTTTGTAAAGCATTATTATGGAATAAAGTATTATAAAAAGATAGAACTTTATAAAAATAGTCCATTTAATGTAGATATTAAACATGGGTACGATGTAGAGTTTAAAATTACTCCAACTAGTAATAATAAATTTATATTAGAAGTAAAAGATGCCAAAGATGAAAATGGAACAAAGTGGAGCTATTATAGAGAAGTTAGTTTTGGAGATTGGATTAAGAATAAGCACTTTGAAATTTTAGTTAAAAAAATAGGTGATTTTAATTATAAAGAGTATAGGTTTATTGCAAAAGATCCTGACTACTTAGCTGATGATGTTAGAAAGGGTTTACAGGTTTCACAAGCTGGTAAAAAAGCAGCTATTATTAATATATCTTATGAAGACAATATTGCAAGTAGGGCACAGCACTATGTAAATGCTGTTGCTAAGGCTTATTTAAAGCAGAGTATTGAACGCAAAACTAAAGAGGCTACTAAGAAGCTAGAATTTATAGATAAGCAGTTATCTGAAATTACTAAAAGTTTGCAAAGTTCTGCTAAAAATTTAGAAGATTTTAAAAAGAAGACAGATACTGTAAGTTTAAGTTCTAAAGCAGAAGTAGAAATTAAAAGATCAGCTGAACTAGAGACACAATTATCTGATATATCTTTAAGAAGAGAGATTATACAGGCTCTTTTTAACCAAGTTAGAAATGGTAAAGGTTTAGAGAGTATATCTATTGTAGGTATGGGTAGTGATGGGAGTTCCTTGCTTGGTATGATTAAACAGTTACAAGATACTATGATTACCAGAAAAGCACTATTACAAGATTATACTCCTGCATATCCAGATGTTATAAAAGCTACAAATACTATTAAACAGTTGAAAAAATCTATATATATTACGATAAAAAATATGTTGCAACTTTTAAAAGATAAAGAGGCACTTTTGAAAAAATCGATTGCTAAAGAGAAGAAGATAATATCAACTTTACCTGCAAACGAGAGAGTGCTTACAAACTTAAAAAGAGAGTTTTTAGTTAATGAGAAAATTTACTCTTATCTATTAGAAAAGCGTTCTGAAGTTGCTATTGCTAAAGCATCGACTATTAGTAAAAATAGAGTAGTAGATAGTGCACTATTACCGCAAAAACCAATTAAGCCAAAAAGAAAGTTAATCATAGTGGTAGGAGTAATCTTAGGTTTGATTTTAGGAATTATGTTGGCATTTTTAAGATCATTTTTAAATGATAAGATAGAATCTAAAGAGGATATAGAAAAAGCGACAACAGTTCCAATAGTTGCTTCTATTCCTCATATATCTAAAGATGCTAATGATTTGGTTGTGTTGAAATCGCCTAAATCTATTGTAGCCGAGAGCTTTAGGTCTTTCAGAACTAATTTGCAATTTATGGCTAAGAAAAAAAGTGGTTATACAGTAGCTTTAACATCTACAATATCAGGGGAAGGCAAGACTACGGTCGCTGTTAATTTAGCAGCTATTATTAGTTTGACAGGTAAAAGAGTTATTATTTTAAATATTGATATGCGTAAACCTACATTACATGAGAAGTTTAATTTGGAAAATAGTAAAGGGATGAGCACGCTTTTAACTAACAAAAATACTTTGA
The DNA here is from genome assembly GCA_015490055.1 of Nitratifractor sp. Classification (GTDB taxonomy): domain Bacteria; phylum Campylobacterota; class Campylobacteria; order Campylobacterales; family Sulfurovaceae; genus JAADEQ01. Next base: position 4,687 of record WFYP01000275.1, on the reverse strand, counting down.
CTGAAGTCATAGAACATAGTGAATATGATAATTTAGATATAATTTTGTCTGGTCCTGTGCCTCCTAACCCTAGTGAACTATTAGAGAGCGAAGATTTTGCAGATATAATAAAGAGTTTAAAAAGTATGTATGATATTATTATTTTAGATACTCCACCTATAGGGTTAGTTTCTGATGCTAGATTTATTTTAGATCTTTGTGATATTTCATTGTATGTACTTAGAGATGGATACTCAAAAAAAGAATTTATTAACAATATTAATATTCTTAAGAGCGAAGGTATTAAAGGATTAGGTATAGTATTTAATGATATAAAAGCTAGCAGAAAAGGCTATGGTTATGGATATGGTAATGGTTATGGATACTATAAGTAGAGGTAATTATGGTATTTTGGAATTTTGGTAAAAAAAAGAAAAAGGTTAATGAGTTTAGGCTCTTAACAGATATACACTCACATATTTTGCCAGCAATTGATGATGGTTCTAAATCTTTAGAAGAGTCTATTGATATGCTTAGGGGTATGCAAGATACTGGTTATAGTAAAGTTATAACAACTCCCCATATTATGGCAGATGTTTATAGAAATACACCAAAAATTGTTAGAGAAAAGTTATATATTTTAAGAGAAGAGGCTAGAACTAGGGGGCTATATATTGAAATAGATACAGCAGCAGAGTATTATTTAGATGATGGTTTTTTAGAGCATTTAAATAGTGGTGATATTTTAAGTTTTGGAGATAATTATCTGCTATTTGAAACATCTTATATGGATAGACCTATAAATATGGAAGAGATGATTTTCGAGATTCAGTCTGCTGGTTTTAAGCCTGTACTTGCTCACCCTGAGAGATATAGATATATTAATAATTTAGAGTATGATTATAGTAAATTAAAAGATTTAGGTGTACTGTTTCAGCTTAATTTGAACTCTCTTATTGGTGGGTATGGTAAAAGTGCTAAACAAAAAGCGGAATTTTTAGTTAAGCAAGGGTGGGTTAGTTTTTTAGGGAGCGATGCCCATGGATTAAAACATATAGAGGGTATCAAAAAAGTGAAAAAACTGAGTCTGTTTGATACAATATTTCGAAATAACAATATTTTGAATGATACTTTATAAGTTTAGATATAATTAGAAAAAAAGGAATAAAATGCTAAAAAAAATTTTACTATTTATTGCTATCTTAAGCTTGGTAGGTTGTAGTTCTAAAAATTACAAATTGCTTCAAACAGAAGGTAATAGTGCTTCTTATACTAATTATAGAGCAAGTAGTGTTCCTGCTCGTATAGATTATAGGATATTAAAACACGATAGACTTGCTATTAATATATATCAACATCCAGATTTAATTCCTCCAATACTAGTACAAAATGGTATATTAGTAGATAGTAGCGGATATATATCTTTGCCTCTTGTTCATAGAGTTAGGGTTGCTGGTCTTACTCAGACACAAGCTGCTAAGATGTTAGAGCGAAAATATGCAAAATATTTAAGAAATCCTGCACTTAATTTGGAAGTATTAAATAAAAGAGTTTATGTATTGGGAGAGGTTAAGAAACCAGGACCTATAAATGCGGACAAAGATTATATGACAATACTTGAAGCAGTAGCATCGGCAGGTGGTTTAACAGATAATGCAGTTAGAGATAATATTATAATAGTAAGTAGAGATGCAAATGGAAATATGAGTTTAAGAAGAGTTGATTTAACAAACTTCAATAAATTAAGAGCATCTAATATTTTAATTAAACCAAATGATGTTATTTATGTTCAACCAAATAGTGCTAAAGAGTTTAAAATAGCTTCAGATAATATAACAGCACCTCTTCGTGCAATAACGGATATTGTTTCACCATTTGCGGCGATACATACTCTTACTCAGTAAATAATTTTATTATATTGCACTTTATTGTGCGATTAAAGGAAAATAGTGAAAATCCTAATAACAGGCGGAGCCGGCTACATAGGTAGCCATACTTTAGTAGAGTTATGCAGTGCAGGGTATGAGTTCATAGTTTATGATAATCTATCAAACTCTTCAAAAGAGGCTTTAAATAGAGTAGAGAAAATTATAGGTAAAAGCGTAGAGTTTGTAGAGGGTGATATAAGAGATAAAAAACTACTACAAGAGGTTTTTGCAAATAATAACATCGATAGCGTAATTCATTTCGCTGGTTTAAAAGCAGTAGGCGAGAGTGTAGAAAAACCTCTCGAGTATTACGATAATAATGTAAATGGAACCGTAGCTCTTTTGGAAGTTATGAAAGAGTATAATTGCAAAAAAATAGTATTTAGCTCATCGGCAACAGTTTACGGCGACCCAAAAGAGGTGCCAATTACCGAAGATGCTCAAACTGGTATTGGTATAACAAACCCATACGGTAGAAGCAAGTACTTTATAGAAGAGATTTTAAAAGATTTATATATTAGTGATAAGAGTTGGAAAATAGCAATTTTAAGATACTTTAACCCAATAGGTGCACACGAGAGTGGATTAATAGGTGAAGACCCAGAGGGTATTCCAAACAATTTAATGCCATATATATCACAAGTAGCTGTAGGTAAATTAAAAGAGTTGCAAGTATTTGGAGATGATTATGATACAGTTGATGGCACAGGAGTTAGAGACTACATTCATGTAGTAGATTTAGCAAATGCACATGTTAAAGCAGTTGAATATCTTAATAATTTAACATTAAACATTCAAAATTTACCATTAATATGCAATCTTGGTACAGGAAAAGGCTATAGTGTATTAGAGATAGTTAAAGCCTTTAAGAGTGCAAGTGGTGCAGATGTTCCATATAAAATAGTAGCTAGACGTGATGGAGATATTGCAATATGTTATGCTAACCCAACAAAAGCTAACGAGTTATTAAATTGGAAAGCAAAAAGAGATATAGAACAGATGTGTAAAGATAGTTGGAATTGGCAGAGTAAAAACCCGAGAGGGTATAATAATGATATCTTTGCATAATCAATTTTTTATTAAAATTTATAACTTATAAAGTGAGAAAATATGAAAATATTAACTGTATTAGGGGCACGACCACAATTTATTAAAGCTGGTAGTATTAGTAGAGAAATTGCTATGCACAATAATTTGCATGAAGTAATTATTCATACAGGACAGCATTATGATACAAATATGAGTGATATTTTTTTTGAAGAGATGCAAATTCCTAAACCAGATTATTTTCTTGGCATTGGTGGGAAAAGTCATGGTGCGATGACTGGTCAAATGATAGAGAAAATTGAAGAGGTAGCAGAAAAAGAGAATCCTAATTGGATATTAGTTTATGGAGATACCAACTCTACACTTGCAGGTGCGATAGTAGCAAGTAAATTACATATTAAGGTTGCCCATATAGAAGCAGGTTTACGAAGTTACAATATGAAAATGCCTGAAGAGGTAAATAGAATACTTACTGATAGAGTAAGTGATATTCTATTTTGTCCAACTAGTATAGCAGTAGAGAATTTAAAAAAAGAGGGTTTTCCGTTTGCTACTTCAAATGGTAGGCAAATAGTAACAAATGTTGGTGATGTTATGCAAGATGGCGCTATGTTTTATAAGCAGTTTGCAAAAAAACCACTATTAGCAAATAAAGAGAAATTAGAGGCTAAAGGTTATATACTTTGTACAATTCATAGGGCAGAAAATACAAATAATTTAGAGAGGCTAAAAAATATTTTTGAAGTTTTGAGTGAAATAGCAAAAGAAAAACAGATTATTTTGCCACTTCATCCTAGAACAAAAAAATTACTACCTTCTACATTAAAATTACATCCTAATCTAACTATTATTGACCCTGTTGGCTATCTTGAAATGGTTTGGTTAATAAGTAATGCAGATTTAGTAATGACAGACAGCGGAGGTTTACAAAAAGAAGCATTTTTCTTTCATAAACCCTGCCTTACTTTACGAGACGAAACAGAATGGATGGAACTTGTAAATATAGGTGCTAATATATTAGTGGGAGCAGATAAAGAAAAAATTTTTAATGCATATAAATTAGCCTTTAAGAATAAAATAGATTTTAATGTAAATCTTTATGGGGATGGAAAAGCTTCGCAAAATATTATTTCTACATTAATAAGGGAGAATAATTAATTGCTAAAACAATTAAAATTTAAGTCAGAATTTTTTAAACATGTCTTAACATTAATGACTGGAACAACAATAGCACAAGCTATACCTATTATAATTAGTCCTATTTTAGCACGAATATACTCTCCTGACGATTTTGGTATTCTTGCTTTATATTTAAGTATTATGTTAATAATAAGTATATTTGCAACAGGAAGATATGAATTGGCTTTACCGTTAGCTAAAGTAACTGTAGAAGCTAATAATTTATTAGGTATTGTTTTTATAATATCTTTGACTATTTCTTTATTAATGATAATTGTATTAATGATATTTTCAAATATTTTTTTGAATTATTTATCAAATAATTTTTTAAATCTTCTATATATTATGCCATTAAATATAATTTTTATGGGCATATTTAATGGCATACAATATTGGTTAAATCAGCAAGAAAATTTTAAACAGATTGTGTACAATAAAATAATACTAAATATATTTATTGCAAGTTTTCAAATTCTTATAGGCTTTTCAATACATACTATTAATGGGTTAGTGCTTGGGTATATAATGGGTTATATATTTGTATTTTTCTATAT
>WFYP01000274.1 GCA_015490055.1 Nitratifractor sp. | reverse complement strand
TTACCAGAGAACTCTTCCATCTCTTTTCGTGCATACATACCTACTCTTTTAATACTCTGTGCACCTTTTCCTATAATCATACGCTTTTGGGTATCTTTTTCTACTACTATAGAGGCTGTAACTACATCCATATTTTCTTGCTCATCTATCTTATCTATTACAACATCGCTTTCATATGGTATCTCGTCGCTTATCTTTTCAAAAATTGCTTCTCGTATTAACTCTTTATATATATCTCTTACATTCTCTGTAGTTAAAAGTTCGCTATCGTAAAGCCAAGGATGCTCTGGTAGATACTTTGCCACCTCATCAAGTAGTTGTTCTTTGCTTCCGCCTCTTTTTACACTAAATGGAATTATCGCTTTAAATTCGTTAGCATACTTACTATACTCACTAAGCTTTTTAAGCACCTTCTCATTTGTACCTCTATCTACTTTAGTCAAAATTACAATATGTGGAATATTTTTATTTTTTCTAAGCTCTAAAAACTCTTCGTAGTGCCTGATTGGGTCATTAATTGGTGCTAAGAATAGATGCAAATCACTATCACCCAAAGCTTTTAAAGCCTCATCTAGCATAAATCTATTTAATAGTTTCTCTTTTCTATGAATACCCGGAGTATCTACAAATATTATTTGCGTATTTTTATGCATTACAATAATATTCATTCTCTTTCTAGTAGCCTGAGCCTTCTTAGAAACCATCGCCAACTTATACTCTGCTAAGTGGTTTAACAGTGTACTCTTACCAGCATTTGGTCGCCCAACTACCGCTACAAATCCAGCCTTTTGCTTTTGCTCCATTTTATACCTTATATTTTATTATTTATACCCTATTAACTAAACAATCCGTAGGGTGTGGTATCTATACCGCACCAAAGCTTCTAAACACTCTATTAAATTTCGCTTTACCTCTATTTGTATTATACAAGGATCGGTTTACCTACCATAAACCCAAATTATGTAATTGGTCGATAAATCGACCCTACCGTAATAGCAAAAGGTGCACCAAAAACACCACACCCCACAATTCTTAACTCTTAACTCTTAATTCTTAACTCTAAAGTATATACCGTGTACTATCTTCACTCTCCACCAAAGAGCCTAGCTTCTCATCTACCAACTCTTTAGCAATCTCTACCTTTTGCCCACTCTTACTATCGGCTTCGAAACTTAAGTCTTCTAGTAATCTCTCCATTACAGTATGTAGTCTTCTTGCACCTATATCTTCTGTCTTCTCATTAGCTAGTGCTGAATACTCAGCTAAGGCTCTTAGTGCCTCTTCGCTAAATTCGACCTCTACACCCTCTACACCTAGCAAAGCTTTGTATTGGTTAATAAGCGAATTTGCAGGCTCTGTTAATATTCTATACAGTGCCTCCTTATCAAGCGAATCAAGCTCAACCCTAAGCGGAAAACGCCCCTGAAGTTCAGGAATTAAATCGCTTGGTTTACTTAAGTGGAAAGCCCCCGCTGCAATAAATAGAATATGGTCTGTATCTAACTGCCCAATTTTTGTCTTAACGCTACTACCCTCTACTATTGGTAATAGGTCTCTTTGCACCCCCTCTTTACTAGGGTCTTGACGAGAGCTAGAGTTTGCACTTACAGCAATTTTATCTATCTCATCGATAAATATAATACCACCACTTCTTGCACGCTCTAGGGCTTTTGCCTTTAGCTCCTCTTCGTTAAGCAACTCTCTAGCCGCTTCAGAAGCTAAAATTTTCTTAGCATCTTTTACACTTACCTCTTTTTTCTTTTTCTTATTCATTCCACCAATTACTTTAATAATAGACTCTTGTACCTCTGCAACATCTGGCGGAACATTTGGGCTAGATGCTATATCAAAGCTCATCTCTGCAACATCTATCTCTATTTTTAAGTGGTCTAGCTCGCCTTTAGCAAACTGCTCTTGCTTTTTAGCAAATGCTCTATCGTAATCTGCAAGCTTCTCTTCGCTAGCACCTTTAGGTAGTGGTGGCAACAACTTCTCGATAATCTTATTCTCTACATAAGCTTCTATCTTCTCTTTGTTATTCTCTGCCTCCTCTTTTTTTACTAACGCCAAAGACTCCATAGCCAAATCTCTAATCATCGACTCAACATCTCGCCCTACAAATCCAACTTCGGTATATTTACTAGCCTCTACCTTAACAAACGGCAAGCTCATCATTTTAGCCAAGCGTCTTGCAATCTCTGTTTTACCAACACCAGTACTACCAATCATCAAGATATTCTTAGGAGTAACCTCTTGTGCCATAGTCTCATCTAACTGCATTCTTCGCCAACGGTTACGCAAAGCAATAGCAATAACTCTTTTAGCATTACCCTGCCCTATTACATACCTATCTAAATACTCTACAATCTCTTTTGGTGTCATATTCTCTACCACATTCTTACTCACTACTTTAACTCCAATGTCTTAATATTAGTATTTGTATAAATGCAAAGCTCGCCAGCAATTTGCAAGCTCTCTTTTACAAGCTCTAAAGGCTCTAAGTTTGCATGTCTCTTTAATGCTCTAGCCGCACTAATAGCAAAGTTACCCCCACTACCTATAGAAGCTAGCTCTCCATCTTCAGGCTCTACAACATCGCCAGTACCACTTAGTATAAATATATGCTCTTTGTTTAGTACCAACATCATAGCTTCTAACTGTCGCAAGTGTTTATCGCTTCGCCACTGTTTAGAAAACTCTATAACTGATTTTAGTAAATCGCCACGCTTCTCAGACAAAATAGCCTCAAACATATCAAACAGTCTAAAAGCATCTGCCGTACTACCTGCAAAACCGCCAAGTACTTTACCATCATTTAAAGTTCTAATCTTAGTAGCATTACCTTTTAATATAGTATTACCAAATGTAACCTGCCCATCACCACCTATTACAGCACCTTTATCGCTCTTATAGGCAAGTATGGTTGTAGCTTCAAACATCTCTTAAACCCCTACTATATTTACTTTTAATTTAGCGTGTATTCCATGCCCTAGTTTTACATCTACCTCTGTTACACCCTCGCTCTTAATAGGCTTTTTAAGGTGTATCTCTTTTTTATCGATATCCATACCACGCTTTTTTAACTCTTCGGCAATTATTGTATTTGTAACAGAGCCTTTAATACCAACAGGTGCTTTCTCTCTCTCGATTTTAAGCTCTTCAGACTCTAACTTAGCTTTGTAGCCTTCAAATTTAGCAATCTCAGCAGCAAGTTCTGCTGCCTCTTTAGCCTTTTGCTCTTCCCAATTTTTTACAACCTCAGGAGTAGCAAGTTTAGCAAACCCTTTATTAATTAAAAAATTTTGCCCATAACCATCTTTAACCTCTTTAATCTCTCCAGCTTTCCCTAAAGTCTTTACATCTTTTACTAATAATACTTTCATAATTTATCCTTTCAATTTGTAAGCTTAAAGCTAAAAGTATAAAGCATAAAGCCTGTGATGCGGCTTCGCCGCGTTTCATATTAAATGTGCCTGCATTATACCTCAAAACAGCTTGAATGTGCTATTTTCTCGAAAGTGGAAATCCATACTTCAAACAGGCAAAATTTTGAAAGAATGGCGAAGCCACCTTGTTGGCTTTGTGCTTTAAGCTTTTGGCTTTATGCTTTTTACTATTAGCTTTCAGCTTTAAGCTATATAATTTTACCCAAAAAACCAAATAAAGGCTAGTAATGTTTATAGATTTTAAGCTAGATAACTTAGAAAATTTTCCAAAAGAGTTAGAGACTCTACTAAATAGACACAAAGAGAGCATAGATAATATTGCAAAAAATGCCACATCTTATAAAGATAGCATTAAAATCACAGAGGATTTAAACGAAGAGTTAGACCGTTTTTTTACGCCACTTTCGCACTTAAACAGTGTAAACAATTCGCCAGAGACACAAAAAGCTTATGAAGAGTCTATCCCCCTACTCTCTAGCTTCTCTAGCTACATCTCTCAGCACCAAGAGCTTTATGAAAAAATCAAAAGCCTAATCCCAGAGGACGAACTAGAGCAAAGAGTGCTAGATTTAGAGCTTAGAGACTTCAAACTATCAGGTGCCGAATTAAACGAAGAAGATAAAAAAGAGTTAGAGAGCATAAACCTAGAGCTTAGCCAATTATCTAACAACTTTAGCCAAAACCTACTAAATGCAACAAACGAATTCGAGCTAATAGTAGAGCCAAAAGATGTAGAGGGTATGCCCCAAAGCGAAATAGAGCCAGCAAAAGTAGAGATTGAGGGCAATACAAAATACCGCTTTACACTGCAAATGCCAAGCTACATAGCATACCTAACATACGGACCAAACCGAGAAATACGCGAAAAACTATACAGAGCCTACAATACAAGAGCTCCACAAAACCAAGAGGTAATAGATAAACTACTAGAGCTAAAACTTAAAAAAGCAAACCTATTAGGCTACAAATCGTACGCCGAGTACGCCCTACAAACAAGAGATGCATCTAGCGAAGAGGAGGTACTAAATTTCTTAAACGAACTACTAGACTCATCAATTCCACAAGCCAAAGAAGAGATAGCCCAACTTAAAGCATTTGCCAAAAAGCTTGATAGCATAGAAGATTTAGCACCATACGATACAGCCTACTACAGCCAAAAACTAAAAAAAGAGCTTTTTGATTTCGACGACAGCCAAACAAAACCATACTTCGAGCAAAACGCCGTATTAAGCGGAATGCTAAAGCTAGTAGGCGAGCTTTTTGATGTAGAGTTTTTGCAAGCAAACGCCCCAACTTGGCACGAGAGCGTAAAAGTTTACGACATAATACAAAATGGCAAAACATTCGCAAGAATATACTTCGATTTAGAAGCCCGCGAGAGCAAAAGAGGCGGAGCGTGGATGCACAACTGGCAAAGCCACTACATAGACGCAAAAGGCAAAGAGCAACTAGCATCTGCATTCGTAGTAGCCAACTTCTCACCAGCTAGCAAAGAGCAGCCAAGCCTGCTAAGACACGACGATGTAGTTACACTATTTCACGAAATGGGGCACGCAATCCACCACCTATTTAGTAAAGTTCCAGAGCGTAATATTAGCGGAATCGAGGGTGTTAGTTGGGATGCAGTAGAGTTCCCATCTCAATTTTTAGAAAACTTCGCCTACGAGGCAAGCATACTAAAAGAGTTCGGCTACCACCACCAAAGCAAAGAGCCAATACCACAAGATTTACTAGAGAAAATTAAAGCCAGCAAAAACTTCCAAGCAGCCCTATTTATCCTAAGACAAGTAGAGTTCTCACTATTCGATTTCCAACTACACCAAAAACTATACCAAGGCATAGAGGTAAACAACCTAATAAACCAAATCCGCCAAAAAACAGCCCTACTAGCTGTACCAGATTATGTACGCTTCGAACACGGCTTCGCCCACATCTTCGCCGGAGGCTACGCCGCAGGGTATTATAGCTACAAATGGGCCGAAGTATTCAGTGCCGACGCCTTCTTCGAGTGCCTTAAAGATGGAGAATTCAACAAAACAAGAGCTAAAGAGTACAAACAAAACATCCTAGAAAAAGGCTCAACAAAAGATATGAGCCAACTATACAAAGAGTGGCTAGGCAGAAGGCCACAGCCGAGTGCTTTGCTTAAATTGTATGGGATTGATAAAGATTAAGAGTGAAGAATTAAAAGTTACAAGTTACAGCAAATTCATTTGCTGTTTTTGCACAATTTGAGATTTTAAGAAATTAAAATTTATATACATTACGCAGTTATACTGCGTAATAGGATAAAATAAATTCTTGTAGGGGCAGAGCTATGTGTCTGCCCGCCAATTTAAATAATCAGGAGCTTAACCAAACCATTATAGTCATATTCTATATCTTTACAATAGTGCTGCAATCCATTAACAAATACCAAAGCCATTTAAACCAATGGGCAGACACACAGGTCTGCCCCTACAGGGTGGCATATTTTATGCGATTACTATGATTTTTTCCTTGTTCCAAAGTGTAGGGTCAGTTTACCGACCATAGAATAGGCATTATTTTTTAAATTGTTGGTCGGTAAACCAACCCTACGAGAAAAAAGTAGAATCAAATCCCATAATGTAATAAATAATTGTTATTGGCTAATGCTTTTTTACACACATCAATAAGCATATCTAATTTTTTCAAAAGCTCATCTTTATCATAAATTAGCACTTCATATCCACCTAAATCAGCATCATTAGATTCATTAAAATTATAAAGTCCTCTTAAAACTATTCTACTCGGAGCATACTCAAATAAATCTCTATAAACCCTTATAATATTTTTAAATTTAATTAAAGAGTCTCCATAAATTTGCGTAACACCATAAAGGCACAACCCCATACAAAACTCCTTTTTTGATGGATTATAACTCTTAACCCATTTTACACTATCATAAATATATAATATAAAATCATCCTCTAAAGATACCGTTTCGCCTCTATCTATAGTAGGGATATAGTAATTTTCATTATGCAATAATCTATTCACAATAAAAAACTCATGATACAATCCAGCCATATAAAACACTCCTAGTTTTTTAGTACAGTAAAGTTACGATTTACCCTCTTTTTTTTAACCCGAATTATACATTAGAATTGACAAATATTTAGCATAAGCTTTAGTTATGGGTATTTGCAAAAATCTTGAGTTTAACCCTTAGGTTAAATGATGGATTTTTGTAAATGCCCATAGCCAAATGATTTGTTAAAGATTGTTAATCTCTAATACATAATTCGGGTTTAAGCTACAAAAACTGTAAAAACGAAAGAAAAAGAAGATATTTTAAACATGCAACAAATATTTACCAATACAACTTTCGTAATAAGTACAATTTTTGTTATAATATAACATAAAAAAATCAATTAAAGGTATTTTTTTGACTTTTATATACAGAGAGCATGCGGTTAAAAGAATGTTCGAAAGAGATATATACGAAGAAGATGTAGAGGATACTATTCTAAATGGAGAAATTATAGAAGAGTACCCAGATGATAAACCCTATCCATCTTTTTTAGCACTCAAAATTTGCAATAAGCCACTACATGTAGTTTTTGCAAAAAATATTGATGATAATGAAATTATAGTAATTACTGCATATTATCCAAACAAAGATAAATGGAGCAAAGATTACAAAACAAGGATAAAAAATGAAATGCACAATTTGTAAACACGGCGAAACAAAATTAGGTGTAACAACTATAACTTTAGAAAAAGGCAACTCAACTATCGTTTTTAAAGAAGTACCTGCTCAAATTTGCGATAACTGCGGAGAAAAATATATCGATAAAGCCACAACAAAAGATTTACTTAACAAAGCTAGAGAAATTGTAAAAAATGGCGTAGAGGTCGATATAAGAAAGTATGAAAAAGTAGCATAATCCATACTTTTTTATAGCCAATTTACTGGCTATTCCTGTACAATTTGAGATTTTAAGAAATTAAGTTTTGTATGCATTACGCAATTATGCTTCATAAGTGGATAAAATCAATTCTCGTAGGGGCAGACCTGTGTGTCTGCCCGTCAATTTAAATAACCAAAAGCTTAATAATCCATTAACAAATACTAAAGCTGTTTAAACTAATGGGCAGACACACAGGTCTGCCCCTACAGGGTGGCATATTTTATGCAATTTTTTTCTAAAGAAATTTTTGCTATGCAACTGCATAACAAGGGAAAGCAACATAAACAGCATTTCTATACAGCAAATTTATTTGCTATTCCTGCACAATTTGAGATTTTCGGAAAAAGAGATTTGTTTAGTCGTAGCGTAAAGAAAATGCAACTGTTTGAAGCGTATGCTGAGTTTTGCATTTTTAGCGGAGACTAAGCAAATCTCCCAAAAATCTCATCTTTTGTGCGATTTTTTTGTTTCGTTTTTTTCTAAAAAAAATGAAAGGGAAAAGCCTATATAAATTAAGAACTAGCGATAATAATCTGCTATGCAAGTGTATGCATTACGCAGTGCAACTGCGTAACGAGAGGAACAATCATTACTACAATAACCGCCAAGATAATATTTTAAGAAGAGCCTACCCATATAAGCGATTTATAAGGGTAGTTATCTCACAGTCTCGCAACTGAGTAACGAGGGGACGAGAGGGAAAAGATGAGTTTTTCTTAGTCTTGGAGTGCGGGGTGCGTTATGAAATTATTTGCCTCTTTCAATAAATTTGTAAATATCGGGCTATTTACGCTATAATATTTCTTGAATAATTAGTTATATCTAAAAATCAAAAAGATTTAAAAAAATTATAATTTATATTATTATAAGGAGATAAAAATGATTGGTGATTTTTTTATTATGATTTTTATGGCAAGCCCTATATTAATACCTATAATAATTGTAATAATAATTTTTGGGGATAGTGATCATTATCTTGTTGCCTTACCAGCATGGATTTTGATTTGG
>WFYP01000273.1 GCA_015490055.1 Nitratifractor sp. | reverse complement strand
AGTATAGAGAGTGCTGTTAAAAATTTAGAGAGTAGATTTTTAGAATTAACAAATTGTAGCAGTGATAAATGCAATCATACTTTGGCAGTTAGTAATACATCTTCGGCTATTCATCTTAGTATGTGTGCTATAGATTTAAAAAGAGGCGATAAAGTTATATGTGCAGTAAACTCATATGTGGATATTCCAGAGGCGATAAGACACTTTGACAGTGAACCACTATTTACAGATATAGAGCCAGAAACTTACCATATGAGTATAGACTCTTTAAGAGATGTTGTAGCCAAAAACAAGAGTAAAAAATTAAGAGCTATTGTCGTTACACACTTTGCAGGTTTAAAGCAAGACATGAGTGAAATTATGGCTATTGCTAAAGAGAATAATCTACTCGTTATAGAGGATTTTACAGATAGACCCAACATAGATGCTAAAATAGATGTTAGTGGAGATATTGGTGTTTTTTCGCTAAATTACAAGTTGGATAACACTATAAAAGGTGCTGTTTTAACATTTAAAAGTGACAAATTTTACGATAGAGCATCGCTTTTAAGAGAGCAAGGGCTAAAGAAAAGTAATAGTGATGTAAGTTATCTATACGATATAGAAGATATTGGTTGCGACTATCGCTTAGATTCACTAAATGCATTTTTACTAAATGGACTTGTGGATATAAGAGATGAGTTAATTGCTAAAAAGAGAGAAGTTGCAGAGATTTACTTTAAAGAGTTAGAGGGGGTTAAGCATATTAAACTACCTATAAAGAGTGATGAACACCCATATAGCTACTTTGTAGTAGAGGTAGATAAAAATAGAGATGCCTTTGCAAGAGAGTTAAAAGCGTTGGGTATAGAGGTAGGCTTGCACTATATTCCTTTAAACTTTACGAAATACTATAAGCAAAAGTATGGTTTAAAGATATTTAGTTTCCCAAATGCTTTAAGTGCATATCAAAAAGTAATGTCTCTACCTTGCAATGGAAAGATGAGTAAAAAAGATGCTCTTTTAGTAGTAGATGCAGTAAAAAAGGTGGCAAGCAAACATATATGATAAGCTACTTCGAGAGACTATTTTTCGCCCCTAAGGGGTTTGACTATATTGTTATTGTTTTGCTTTTACCTATATCTTTACTATATGGTGTAGTCTCTTGGCTTTTAAAGCTTTTTAAAACTCCTAAAAATTATGGAGTAAAGATTATAAGTATAGGTAACTTAACAGTTGGTGGTAGCGGTAAAACTCCATTTGCGATTGCTCTGATTGGCTATTTAGAGAGTAGGGGATATAAAAATATCTATTATATATCTCGTGGTTTTGGTAGAAAAAGTAGTGGTTTAGTAGAAGTTAAAGTAGATGGCAAGATTATATGCAGTGTAGAAGAGAGTGGAGACGAAGCTATGCTTGTTGCAAAAGAGTGCAACAGTTGTAGTGTAATTGTTAGTGAAAATCGGAAAGAGGCGATAGAGTTGGCTAAAAAGAGGGGAGCTAGCTTAATTATTCTTGATGATGCTTTTAGCAAAGTCAATATTGAAAAGTTCGATATACTTTTAGAGCCAAAGAGTTTAGTAAACAAGTTTACACTACCAGCTGGACCTTTTAGAGAGTTTAGCTTTGCTAAGAGTAGGGCAGATATGGTGCTAAAAGATGGAAAAGACTTTATTCGTGAAGTAAGTTATGAAAATTTAAGTAGCTCAATGCTTTTAGTAACCTCTATTGCAAATCCTAAAAGGTTAGATAGATTTTTGCCTACTGGAGTTGTTGGAAAGTATTACTTAAAAGACCACGCTTATTTTGAGAAAGATAAAATTTTAGAGCAAATTAAGAAGCATAATGCCCAAACAATCTTGGTAACTCAAAAAGATTTTGTAAAACTAGAGCAATTTAAGTTGCCAATTTCGATAATAAAGTTAAAATTAGATATAAATTCAAAAGTTCTAAATAAGATAGAAGATTATATTAGCAAGGATGAAACTTGAAAGATAAGATAGAGATAGTAACAACCCTACTTGATGCCCTGCCATACATTAAGAAATTTAGAGATGACATTATCGTAATTAAATATGGTGGTTCAGCACAAACAAGTGAAGAGCTTAAGGCAAAATTTGCAGAAGATATTGCACTGCTTCATACTGTAGGAATGAAGCCTGTAGTTGTACATGGTGGTGGAAAAAGTATTACCAATATGTTAGATAACTTAAATATAGATACTAAATTTATAGATGGGCAAAGGGTTACTACTAAAGAGGTTATGAGAATAGCAGAAATGGTATTAAGTGGTGAGGTTAATAAAGATATTGTATCTCTTTTAAACTCTCAAGGGGCTAAAGCTATTGGAATATCTGGTAAAGATGCCGACTTTATTAAAGCAGTCCCAAAAGATGTAGAGAAATTTGGCTATACAGGTGTTATAGAAGAGGTTAATGCTGAGGTAGTACATAACATTATAGATGATGGATTCATACCAGTAATTGCACCAATAGCAAGTGGCGTAAGCTTAGGGCACCCTGGATTTAACATAAATGCAGATTTAGCAGCTAGCCGTATTGCAGTAGCACTAAATGCTAGAAAGGTTCTATTTTTAACAGATACCCCAGGTGTTTTAAATAAAAACAAAGAGTTAATAAAAACTTTAACTATTGCAAAAACAGAAGAGTTAAAAGCAGATGGTACAATAGTTGGGGGAATGGTTCCAAAAGTAGATGCTTGTATAGAGTCTCTGCGTGGTGGAGTTAAGAAAGCTCATATTATAGATGGCAGATTAGAACACTCTTTGCTTTTAGAGATATTAACAAGTAGCGGTATTGGTACTTGTATAGAGCTATAGGTGTCCTACAATGCCATTAAATTAAGAGTTTTAGTTACATTAAATGCACTAAGCTCAAAGCACAAAGCCAAAAGCTTACCACCTTGTCATTCCCGTGAAAACGGGAATCCACAGTTTAAACTGCCGAAAAAATATTTTTTCAACTTTTAGGCAGTTAAAATCGTGGACTCCCACTTCCGTGGGAGTGACGAAGTGGCTAGCTTTAAGCTATCGGTTTCGGCTTTGAGCTTTAATCTAGGAAATGGATATAGAATCTTTAGAGGAGCTATAAGCTCTAAGTTTTTCAAATTTGGATATAATTCCAAGCAAATTTTTAGCAGGATAGAAAATGAAATTTATAGAGACACGCGGTAATGATGGCATTAAGCCAGAAAAAGTAGAGTTTTCAGAAGCAATTCTTAGCCCATTAGCTAGTTTTGGTGGTTTATATGTACCTGAGTCTTTGCCCAATTTAGGCGAAGAGTTTATAAATAGTCACATTAACTCAACATACAAAGAGTTGGCAAAAGATGTACTAAAAGCATTTGAAATCGATATAGATGATGCCTTAATAGATGAAGCATTAAGCAGATACGATGAGTTTGATGATGCCAATAACCCGGTACCAGTAGTTAAAGTAAAAGATGACCTTTATATAAGCGAGCTTTATCATGGACCAACAAGAGCATTTAAAGATATGGCTCTTCAACCTTTTGGTGTAATACTCTCTAGCTTGGCTAAAAAGAGAGATGAAAACTACTTAATTATGGCTGCTACAAGTGGTGATACAGGTCCAGCAACGCTAGAGACATTTAAAAATAGAGACAATATAAAAGTGTGTTGTCTATACCCAGATGGTGGTACTAGCGATGTTCAACGCTTGCAAATGGTTACAGAAGATGCCAAAAATTTAAAAGTTATTGGTGTTAAAGGTAATTTCGACGATACACAAGAGGCTCTAAAATCACTATTAGCATCAAAAGAGTTTAAAGATGCATTAGATGCTAAAAATATTAAACTATCAGCTGCAAACTCTGTAAACTTTGGAAGAATTATTTTCCAGACAATTTATCATATACACAGTTATTTAGAGTTAGTAAGAGATGGTAGTATAAAAGTTGGTGATAAAATATACTTAGTGGTGCCAAGCGGAAACTTTGGTAATGCATTGGGTGCATACTATGTTAAAAAAGCTGGTGTACCAATAGAGAAGATACTTATCGCTTCAAACAGTAATAATATCCTAACAGAATTAATAGAAGAGGGTAAATACGATTTAAGAGATAAAGAGTTGATTCAAACAAACTCTCCTGCTATGGATATACTAAAAAGCTCTAATATAGAGAGAGTACTTTTTGATAAATTTGGAGCTACTAGAACAAAAGAGTTGATGGACTCTTTAAATAATGATAATCATTATGAATTAACAATAGATGAGTTAAAAGATATTCAGTCAGACTTCTCTGCTGTATTTATGCAAGATAGCGAAGCGGAAGCTATTATTTCTGAATTTTTAAGCAACGGCTACTTAATGGACCCTCATACAGCAACTTGTATTAAGGCATATAGAGAAAAAAATGAAAAAATGTTACCTATGGTAGCATACTCTACTGCTGAGTGGACTAAGTTTAGTCCTACAATAGCCAAAGCAATGGGTATAGATGCAAAAAATGACAAAGAAGCATTAAATGAGATTTCTTCTAAATTTAATGCTAAAATACCTGATATGATTGACAATTTATTCAAAAAAGAGATAGTTCACTTGAAAATTGTCGAAAAAACAGATATTATGCGAGAAATGCTTGAATTTTTAGACTCTTAAAGGAGACAAATGGCTAGGCACTTACAAAAGATTTCTATATCTTTTACATTGAGTTGTTTACTATCAGAGTTTGGGTATGGTACAACACCATGCCAAAATGGGTATGATTACAACAATAGATGTGACCCCTACTATAATATTAATTTAATTAAAGCTAAAATATCTAATGACAAGAATATGGTTTCAAGGCAAGTTATACCTATTGCAAAGAGTACTACTAAGTTAGAAAATATAGTAGTTAAAGCTCATAGTATTCAAAGGCAGTCTGATTTATCATATTTAGATTCATTGCGTAAAAGATATAGCAAACAATTCGATGGGAATATGGGACTTCAAGCTTTAATAGATAGAAGTAAATATCTTGAATTAAAGAAGATTGATAAAGAAGAAGTTAAAAATAATGAAGTTGTTAAAGCAACACCTTCAATAAAAAAGAATACTGAACAAGTTAGCAAGTCTAAGATTAATGCTAAGGAAGAGATATCTACTAAATCTACAAAGAAGAATAATACTTTAAATGTATCAACAGTTAATAAGAAAACTAACAGTACTAAAATAGTTACTAACAAAAAACCTAAGAAAACTAAAATT
>WFYP01000272.1 GCA_015490055.1 Nitratifractor sp. | reverse complement strand
TGCTTATATAGATATTCGACAAAAAGGAAGCAATGAAATAGAGTTTAATATCTATTTTGAAACTCATTATGATAGTAAAAAAATCTCTATTAGCACAAATAGAGAACTCTTTATCTTGAACTCTAAGCCAGATTATATATTACTCTTTAAAAAAGAGAATTTAGCATTAAAAGAGTTATATAATTCTCATCTTAAAGATAGAGTTATTAGTAATGAAACTATATTCAAAAAAAGATTAAGTGAAACAGATTTAATCAGGCAAGTGATAAATAGGGAGCATACCCAATTACATAAATTAGAGAAAAATGGATATATAAAACATACAAAATACGGCTTTAAATTACTTCCTACTTTTAAACTTTTTAAAAATGCTCAAGAGTGTAGCCAAATGATTGGCCTAAATAATAGAAATAAAACCCCTTTAATAATAGTAACTATGATTCTAGCTATAGCTGTAACACTTTTTTTATTTTTCACTAATATAAATGATTATAAAAATAACAATATAACTTCTAAGCCTATAGAGAAAAGCGAATTACAAAAGTTTAAAGAGAGGGTTCAAAGTTATAAAGGTTTAAGTAATATTACACCAAATCAAACAAAATATACTCTTGCAAACTCTATGAAAGATTTAGATGACTATTTGCAAAACTCTAAAATAAAACGATTTATTGGTAAACCTTTAAATGGTAATATAGAGCAATTATACCTACCTTGCAAAATACCAAATAATTTAAAAACTATATACAGATGGCATAATGGTATTGAACTTTTAGTTCCAAATAGAGACCTCTTTAGATATAAAGATATGCAAACAATTTATAGCAATTATAAAGATAAATCCACAACAGGTAATAATTTTGTAATTATTGTTGCTAGTAAAAATGCTTATAGAGGTTTAGCCTATAACTGTAAGAATAGTGGAATTTATGAGTATGCACCAAATACTAAAACAGTGCCACATAAAGAGTTTTACAATATTAAACATTTTTTAAAAATAACTTCACAAGCTTATAAACAAAAGGCATTTTATGACGATTTTGACACTATAAAAATCGACTTAAAAAAGTTCTTTAAAATATATAGAGAGTACCTATCTAGCAAAGATAAACATAGATATAAAAGCTTAGTAAACTATCTAAATAAAAAATCATATGAGTATCAAAATGCAACAAAAGAGTTAAAACTGCAACTTTTAGAAGAGATTGCCAAAACTTACGATTCTAATCTTACAAAAGCAACACAACTGTACCTAAAAGATTCTGATTCAAAAGTTGTATCTAAAGCTATTTTGACATTAGGAGATATCGGTAATAAATCTAGTTTACCTTCTCTTATTAACTTTTTACATAGCAAAACACAACAATATAGAGATTTTGCACTTTTATCTATTGCTAAAATTGTAAATTCTAAAGATAAAAGTTTACTAAATTATATATACCCAATGCTTGATGATAAATCTATATTGGTTAGGTTAAGTGCATATAATGTTATAGAAAAAATTGCAAGTAAAAACTCTTTAATTATTATAAGAGAGCATTTTAACAAAGCAAAACCAGCTATTAAATTGGCTATTATAAAGATATTTGCTAAAATTGGTGGAGATAAAGAGTTTAAGCTACTTAAATCATATTTAAATGATGTAAATAAAATGAATTTTTCTACTAAAATTAAAGATTTAGCAAGAGGTGATGCACCACATCCAAAAATTTTACGATATGAAATAGTAAGAGCATTAGCAGAAATTTCATCAAGGATAAATAGTAACTAATATAGAGTTATTTTAATAATTTTTAGATACAATACATTCACACTTTTTATACATACACTTCACATTTTAAAAGTGCTTTTCACATATATTTCAATATTACCATATTTTGGATAATATCAATCAAAATTTAAAATTAAGAGAAAGTAATGGAGCAAGTTTTAGTAATACTTTTAGCAATTTTTATAGCGTCTATACTGAATATTTTACTTAAAAAATTAGATTTACCAACAGCTATTGGGTATATTTTTACAGGTATTGTTATTACCCAAATTTTTGGTGCTGGACATAAAAATGCTGAAAGCTTAGAGCATATTTCAGAGCTTGGCATTGTATTTTTAATGTTTACTATTGGGCTAGAGTTTAGTTTTAGCGAGCTTAAAGCAATGCGTAAACAAGTCTTTATATATGGAACTTTACAAGTCTTTTTAAGTGGTGTTGCATTTGCCTTTTTAGCCATTTTAATATTTCATCTTGACCAAAAGAGTGCAGTTATAATTGGCTTTGCCTTAGCACTCTCTTCAACTGCTATTGTTTTAAAAATGTTAAATGAAAATGGAGATATACACGCAAGTTATGGGCGTAAAACTTTGGGGATTTTGCTATTTCAAGATATAGCCGTAATTCCAATATTAATAATGATAGAAATCTTTACAAAAGATGTAGATGTAACAACAATATTAATAACAACACTAATCCATATGCTGCTATTTTTTACACTACTATTTTTAATAGGAAAATATGTGCTAGATGCCTACCTAGAGTACGCTATAAAGAGCCAAAACCAAGAGATTTTTCTACTGGTAATATTCTTTACAGTATTGGGTGCAGCCGAAGTTGCACATCTATTCGGATTCTCTTACTCATTGGGTGCATTTTTTGCAGGTATGCTACTTGCAGAGAGCCACTACAAATACCAAATAGAAGCCGACTTAGCACCATTTAGAGATTTGCTTTTAGGGGTATTCTTTTTTGCAGTTGGTAGCAGAATACAGCTTAGTGTAATTGCTCAAAATATTCTTATAATCTTGGGCTTAGTTATTGGTATAATGGTAGTAAAAGCTATTGTAATATTTTTAACTTTAATATTTGAACAAAAGAGAACATCATTTAAAACAGCCCTTGCACTATCACAAATTGGTGAATTTGCACTAGCTATATTTGTCTTAGCCCAAAACCACAACTTTATAAGTTCTACAACTTCGCAAATTTTAGCAACTGTTGTAATTTTATCGATGATTTTAACGCCATTTATTATTAAAAATTTAACCAAACTAGCCGACAAAGTATTTAAAGAGCCAATTTTAGAGCATAAAATTTCATCTGTGGGCTTTAAAAACCATATTGTAGTTTGCGGATATGGACCACTCGGTAAAGAGGTTTGTAACACTATTAATAAGCAATCACTAGAATATGTTTTAATAGAGCACGACTTAACACTATACAACCAAGCTATAGAAGATAAACAACCAGCATTTTTTGGAAATGCCGCACAAATGGGAGTGCTAGAAGCAATAAATATAAAAAATGCCGCAGCAGTTATAATTACATTCCACAATTTAGAAAAAATCCGCTTAATTGCACAAGCAGTAATAGATGTTGCCCCAAAAGCCCACATAGTCGCAAGAGTCCGTGGTAAAGAAGAGAAAGATGCCTTAAAAGAGTTAAGTATAGATGTCGTATCAACTGTTGGCACGCTATCTAAAGAGATGACAAAAGAACTTCTTTATTGTAGTATTTATGACTCAATAGAAGACTAAAGCTAAGCAAAACCATTTAAAGGGCACCTCTAATAATAGGTAATACCCACAATGGGCAATGCAAATGTAAGATTGTGCAAGAGATTTATGAGTCCTAGCCGAAGCTAAGACGACTTAAATATCTTGTGCAAGATTGCGTTTGCATTGTCCACCCTTTGGGCATCTCTAGCTT
>WFYP01000271.1 GCA_015490055.1 Nitratifractor sp. | reverse complement strand
TGCTATAATTACTTATCTTAAAAGATGAAAGGATTTAAAAATGAGCGAACTAGACGAAAAGAAAGAGTCAAACACAACTCTAAGAGTTTGGATAGCAGTTTTAGTAGGTGTTATACTAGCAATAGCAAAAGGTATTCTTGACGCTAAAGAGTTTGGAACTCTTAGCATTATAGGATTAGGAGGCATCTTGTTTCTAGTACTTGCGATAATAGCAATTCAAAAGGCTATAAATAACAATACTAGAGAGATAAGAGACTTAGATTAAAAAATATACCCTCACAAAAGAGGGTACGAAAGGAGAACCATTATGGAAGATTACAGAACCATTGCCATAGGCATAACAATAATACTAGCAATAGGAGGTATTATCTATGCAGCACTCATTGCAAGACCAACCAAAGATTAAAGACACGCAATTAGCTAAAATGTTTGATATAACAACTCAAACATTAAGAAATTGGAAAAGAGAAGACTCTCCAATAGAGCTTAAGAGACGATATCAAGCTCTAAAAGAGTTCTACTCTAAACAGAATAATTCATAATAAAAAGCTCACTTACAATCTTTCTCTTTTTAGAAGCATTCTCTCCTAACGTATAACGCATAGGAGAGGACTCAACAATATTAAAATCTTTATACAGCTCTCTAACTACAGGACTATCATTATAACTCAATAGAAACTTACCTTTTATCCCTTTTAGCATCTCAGCTAGTTCTTTATGCTCCTTAATCCCAAAGCCATCTATATCTTTATAATAATTTTCAGTTCCAACATAAGGTGGGTCAAGATAAAAGAATGCATCATCTTTATCATATCTCTTAATCAGCTCTCTAAAATCCAAATTCTCAATCGTTACAAACTTAAGCCTAACAGCCCATTTATTAAAGCTTTTATATATATCTTTAGGTTTTCTATTAGCCTTTGCAGACATGGCGAAATTATCCCCTTTAGAGCCAAAAGATTGGCTAAGTAAAAACAGATAAAAAGAAGCCATCTCAATATTATTACGAGGCTTCAATCTCTTCATCTTAATATCATTAAAAAGCTCTCTACTAATCAGTAACTTATTAAGATACATACTAAGAGTAGCAGGATTGTTTCTAATAGCTCTATGCAAATTAACCAACTCACTATTAATATCATTTATAACTTCAAGCCTACTCTTCTCTTTTCTATACAAAACATTCAAAGCACCACCAAAAACCTCTATATAAATTCTATGCTCTGGAATATGCTCAATAATCTCTTTAGCAAGTTTGGACTTACCACCAACCCATAAAAAAATTTTTAAATACTAACTCCATAAAATTTTAAAAATAACTCCAAAAATAGGCTATTTTTCCCTAATGTAAAGTTTAAACATTAAAAACATTTTATATTTTACATAATTGTTAAATTTAACATAAGTGTTTTAGTGTTACAATTATTTAAAAGTTAAACGAATGTTTATAATTTACAAATAGGAGCAATAAAGATGATTTACGGATATGTTAGAGTAAGTACTACAATGCAAGAGACAGCTAACCAAGAGCTTGAAATTTTAAGATACTGCAAAGATAAGAAAATGAATATTGATGAGATATTTAGTTTTGTAGTTTCGAGTAGAAGAAGAAAAGAGGAACGAGGACTCAATAAACTATTAGAGCTTGTTAAAGAGGGTGACACTTTAATATTTACAGAATTAAGCCGTCTAGGACGCTCCACTGTAGAAGTTATATCTATCCTTAGAGAATTAGCAGAAAAAGGCGTAACCGTTCATCTTATAAAGCAAAATATGATTTTAGATAAAAATGGTGACCCATTCCAAAGAATGCTTATTACTATGATAGCTAGTTTTGATGAATTGAGCCGTGATGTAATCTCTCTAAGAGTTAAAGAGGGATTAAAAGGAAGTAGGGAACGAGGCAATGTAGGAGGACGGAGAAAAGGTCAAAAAGTATCAAAAAAATTAGACGGCAAAGAAGAAGAGATAAAACAGCTCTTAGAGCTTGGAGTAGGAAAAGGAAAGATAGCCTCTAAGCTTGGAGTAAGTAGACCGACACTAAATCGCTTCATAGAAGAAAAAGAGCTTTAATTAGCTCTCATCTTCTTAAAAAACTTTCAACCCATCTCTCCTCTCCATAAACATTTAATTTTCAGTAACAAAGTAACAAAAATCTTAAATCAATCTTTCAAGTTCAAAAAAATCAAAAAATCAGATAAAATTTTTAAAACATTATTTAATATATATTAGACTACACAAATTAATAGAGAGTGAGACTTTAAGGGCATGGCAAGACCAGTAAATCAGCGAATTTTTACCGAAAAAATGACTTTCGAGGCTTACAATGCACTTTTATCAAAAATAGCTCAAAAAAGGGCATTTTTAGCCAAAAAACGACACCCAACTGTAACATTATCGTTAAATCAACTCTCCAACATAGAAGCCATAATAGTTATCCTAATGCACACAGGACTAAGAGTATCAGAGATAAGATTATTAACTGTAGGAGACATAAGAAAAGCAATAACTAATCACGCTTTTGTAGTATATGAAGCAAAAAAGAAGAGTTATAGAAGAGTAGTAATAGGAAAAACAACAGCAGAAACTTTTAAAAAAATATTTAATGACAAATTAAATGAAATCTCAAACAACAATCTAATTATAAGAAAACATAAAAATATCCAAAGCCCTTACTCGTCTGATTACATTCAGCAATTTACAAATAAATTTCTAAGAGAAACTCTAGGAGCAGGATATACAACACACAGTTTCAGAAGATTCGCAATAACAGAAGTTTTAAACAGGGCTGGAGTAAACGAAGCAAAAGTTTTAGCGAATCATAGCAAAGTTGAAACAACTTTGCTATATAAAAGATTTAACGAGGAGGAGATTTTGAAAAATGTTCTTGATGGAGTGTGGAAAAATCAGACTTAAAAGATTTACCAATTTTCTCAATAAGCCAATCTTTTGCCATTTGTTCAGTTTTATAAAAATAATCAGTGCTTGGTATAAGAACATTATAATTATTTTTCATATAGTTACGATATTCATATCGAAGAGAGTAATTATTGTTTTCTCTTCTTAATCGTATATAAAAAAAATCATTACTTGCTTTTACAAAAATATATGTAATAAGAATTTCCCTTTCCAATTCAGTATTAAAATAATAAACTTTATAATTCTTCTCATCAAATATAAGCTCATCTAAACTAACAATTTTTTTTTGGTATTCTGCATGCAGATATTTATTCTCCTTAAGCATATACTCAATATATATGCATCCAATCATAAATTTATTTTGTTTTTTTGACTCTTCCAAAACTTTATCACTTATATAAAAACCATTAGAATTATTATTGTAAAAAATATCTTTAAATGAGATTTTAAAATCATATATAGTTAAATCTTTGAAACACCAAAGTAAATATTTTTTATTGTTTTTATAAAAATCTGTACGACCCTTTATGTGATAAATTAATATAGTTTGTAGCTGTATTTCAAAAATAAGCTCCATGTCTTTCCAAGTCCCTCTTACATCCGGTCTTCTCCACTTACTTTTTTCTAAAAGAGACATATTATTAATAACTTGTTCTATATGCAATGAAGAAAAGTTATCATCTTTTTCTATCATCTGAGCAACCATATTTTTTAATTTAATATGCTCTTTGCCTTCTTTTAGATTTGCATTTTTAATTGAATCAATATCAGAAGCTGAAAATTCACTATTATGGGTTCTCTGTGGGCAGTCTTTAGGTGCGTTATTATAATGTGAAAAATGATAATCTTTTGATTTACCTTTAGTTAAAAATAAAAGATTATTGCATATAGCACAAAAACAGTATGGAGCTACTCTGTATTTACTTATATTCTCATCTGAATATTTGCCTTTTATTTTTGATATTGCATCTTCACTAGACATAAACATTCCGTCCAAAATAACTTCAATAATTGTAGGCTTACTCATCCTACCCTCTCCCTCTCAAACTATCTCCGTCAAACACGAATTTCATCACATCAGTCTCTCTTAGTCTGTCCGTCATTCTCTCCCCAATAGCCATGTAAAAATCATTCTCAATCAAATTCGTAAGGTAGAGAGTTGGTTTCATCTCATTGAAACGATACGACAACAGCTCCTCGAATTCAATCTTCAACCACTCTGGAGTATCTCTTCTCTTCCCAACTTCATCTACAATTAAAATTTGAGCATTTTTCAAAATATTCAGTTGTTTGAACTCTTTGCGAGTAAACAAACTGACTATCTCCTGTTCTGTCGTGTATTTGACATTTATCTGTTTTCGAGACATCATCTCTAAAGCAAAAGCACAACTTAAATACGTTTTACCTGTTCCCATATTGCCCATAATCAGCATATCTCTGCTTGTATCAAGAGGTCTTTTGCTGAAATTGTCAACTAAGTAATAAGCAACTTCTTTTTGCACCGAGTTGAAGGGTTTAAATGCAGCAGTAATATATCTTTTAGGAATAAAAGAATTAACAATTAAATAATTAATTCTTTTATTTTTATTAACTTCCTCTTGTTTTTTATTTTTTGCTTTTTCAATACAATCCGAACAAACAAAACCATCTTCTTTTCCCCGATAAACAGTTCCACATCGAACACAAGGAGTTTTCGGTAACTCCTTGATTTGTGCAAACATGCTTGTTAAATCCCCTGCTGTTTTAAAATCACTCATCTTATTCCCCCCAGTCAATGTTAAATTCTTTTGTAGTTTTAGGCTCTTGTCTCTTATGTCTCGGCAAATTGTTTAGATTGTTTTGCTTAACTTGCTTTTTTTGTTTACCCTCATCTTCTACCCAAACACCCAAATATTCATCTTGACAAACAAATACATCAACAGCTCTTTTAAATGCATCTCCATCAAATTCAAACTTACGACCTTTATTCAGTTTTAATTTGTTCAAATTTTTTGTAATTCTAATAGCTGTTACAGAACCGTTTAGTTTTTCTAAATGCTCAACTAATCGCTTATAATCAACAAAATTAATAAATGCATATTTAGCTTTATACTCCTCAAAAACTTCAAAGGATTTCAAATCTTTCTTCGCCTTTTTATTATTTTTCTCTGTAGTAGTCTCTGTAGTAGTCTCTGTAGTAGTCTCTTGATTTTCATTATTACGCGCCCGTGTACATTGGGTCATATTGAGCTTATGCATTGGCTCACATTGACCCTTTGATAAGCTCACATTGACCTCATGCATTGGCTCACATTGACCCAATGCGTTGTAATTGATTGAATAGTAATTTACTCTAATGCTTCTATTGCTATCAAGCTTCTTAACAAGCAAAATATTCTGTTTCTTAAGAGAAGAAACAATTCTTTTTATCGTTGCTTCTGACCAAAACGGAAACTCTAACTGCCACTCCTTGACTGTTTTATAAACCCATTTTTTTTGGTCATGAGCTGTTTTTGATTTCCCTATCCAATAATGAACCTGCTGAACAAAAATAGCTTCATTTAATCCTATTTTCACAGCAAGAGATGGAAGTACTTGAAGTGGAGATTCGTTTATTAATAATTTACTCATAATTTTCCTTTCAAAATCCAAAAAAATCAGACTGCACAAACCTTATTTTAAATTAAAAAATAACTAAACCCCTAAATATAGGAGTTTAGCAAGGTTTACACAAATCTAATTTTTAAGCTATTTTTGCTCCTTTCTAAGAGATATTTTCCCACCACACGCAGGGCAAAAGTCCCAAACGTTCAAATAATCAGGGTTAACAAGAGTGTTGTCACACCCTGTAATCCATAGCTTACTTGTATGTTCATATTGTGAATAGACACATACTCTTTCACTCTCCAACTCAATCGTATGAGCCAACGTATGCACAACATCAAGCACACCCTCCATTTCAGGGTTTCTAAATAAATGTTTCAAATAACTCTTAGGCTCATTATAATGATGGCTATTTGCCTCTATATGCTCTTTATAAGCTTTATGCGTAAAGAATACATTAATATCATTTTTAGACGCTTCCTGCTCCTCCTCATAATAAACAATGTCAATATCATGGTCATTACAAAAATCTTGATATTCAGAAATAACTTTCTTTAATCCATCATCTATATCAAGAGCTAAAAAGTCTTTAAGCTCTCCATCAAATGACTCGGTCAACCAATAACTAAATATTTCATATCCATTATCTCTAGCATATGAAATCAATGTATCGACATCATGAACTTTAGTTTCAAAGTCTAAGCTCAAATAATAATCATCAGCCCAACCCTCTGGTCGCACCTGTACTCTATTTTGAGTGTTAATAATCACATAAGGGGAAGTTGTAGCAAGGTTATCTTGTGTCTTAATCTCTGTAGAAAGAGCCAAAACAAAGTCCTGTTGCTTTTGGGTAAGTACATTTTTTAATGTTTTTACAGCCATTTTAAAGCCTTTATTATAAATTTTAGGCTAGAATTTCTTCAACACAGAAGTTGTTCTAGCCATACAAACCATCCTCGGATAACTTGTATGGCTGAACCCTAGCACCGAGAGGTGCTAGATTCAATCTAAACTCATCACGCCTCCCCCATGATAAACATCAGAACAAACCCCAAACATATATGAGACTTTCTCTTTTAACATTTTAATGTCTTGATTTATGATTGTGTCTAAAATTGAGTCCCTAACAAGTGCTAGAGCTTCTGTACTGTTATCAACTCCGATTTCAGAACTTAAGGAGAAAGCATCTAAAATGCCCATTACTCCTAAAAGTTTCTTCTCTAGGTCAATAATCTCATCTACAGTAGTTGTTTTTCTTAAGTCAATGTTGTTTGTTGACATTCTAAATCCTTTCATGCCTTTAAGCATGATTGGATTATAGTAAACAAATGTTTCATTTTTTCTTAAATATGTAACATTTGTTACAAATAAATATAAAATCCTTACATTTTGTTTATTTCTTGCATTGTCCACTGAAAGTTTTTGAAGTTCTGAATATGCACATTTTTTTCGTGAATTTCCAACATAAGTTCCATAATTTTTTGTTTGTCTCTTGGAATCCCTCTTGTTTTCCATTGAGATAGAGCCTGTGTCGTGACTTCCAATTCTTCTGCTAAAGTTTTTGGTGTTAAGCCCATCTTCTGATAGACCTTTTCTATTGTATTCATTAACATCTCCAATTTTTTTGTTAATTATAACATGATTTAAAGGATTAAAGCTCATCTCAACCCTCCTCTTTAAAAAGCTCTTCGGTTATAGCTTTTTGCAATTTTAATCTGTGCGATAGACATTCTAAAAGCTCCAGCAGTCTCACGACCACCACCTCCACGGCTCTCTACATACTCTTCAAGAGAGCGTGGATTCTCTTTCAGCTTTCTAACAGAGAAAATTCTTTTTTCATTGTTCTGGTCAAAGGAGATAATAGCAAAATCAATTTTTCTATTCTGTAGCATAAAATGAGCTAGTATATCAGTGTCAATCCCTCTATGTCGCCCATCTCTATGTATGTAAGCTGTTCTATCTTCTCTATCAATTTTTGCTTCACTTGCTAGTTTTTCAGCTTTTTTGAGTTGCTCTTTGGCTTTGACATGATAGAACTCTGGAACTGAACAATCATCAAACATTCTATCAAGCTCTTCTTGCAAGTTTTTCTCTTCATCAAAAAAGATACTATCAAGATGAAGCTTGTGACCAAGAACCATTGGCTCTTCAATCATGTTCAAATCAATCTCTCTACAAACATTTGTAAAAAGTGTTTCGTACCCCTTGTAGTACTTTTGGAGTAAGCTAACCGTACTCTCATCTGTATCACAAACAATAGTTGTATTCTTTGGAGCTACAAGCTCCTTTGTACCTGTATGATGGTCAAACAGCAACACAGTCTCTGCAACCTCTGCAACTGCATCTAAAAAAGCTTGAGAGATAGAAAAATCTAAAATAGTAACATCTCTACCTGTAGCCCATTCGCTAATTGTCTGTTGAGCCTTTTCAATAAGCTCTCCATACTCTACCCATACCGTGGGTGTATCATCGGGAATACCTGTGAAATAGATATATAACTCTCTTGAAATTCGTCCATCTAAATCTGATGTATGCGATACGATAATATGTTCTGATTGTTTGCCCTGTTCAGGGACTTTATGTTTATGTAAACTCATAGTTTTACCTTTGTGGTGTTTAGGCGACTTAGAAGATAGAGAGTGATGGACTAACACCACATTAAAATCAGATAAGGCTATAAACCCTTATTCGTCCTGATTCCATCTCTCTCTTCTAAATCATTTTTTTAAACAACTTCTAACAAAATAAAGGCTATAATATGAATGCCTTTGAATTTTGACAGTAGTTGAAACTCATTTTTTGGGCGAGGTGAGGGGATATATATCTTATCTAAAGACCCCTCTACCTCTAAAATCAATCTTCAATCTTTTCAAATCAAAAACTCATTTTAAAAGTATAATTTAACACTCTAAAGTGCCTTTGTGATATAGTTTCAAAGTTCTTCCACGGAACGAAACCAATAAAAAGGCACTTAACAATGCAAACAATAACAATCCACATTTTAAACAATACAGGAAGACAAAGAGAACATCTAGTAACCCAAGATGTAACTTTTAAAGAGTTTCCAAAAAATGGAGAGTTTATAAATTTAAACACTCCAACAGATGGCTCTTACACTTATGAAATCATAAAGCTATATGAAGCTGACGCAGTAGAAGAACCTTCAACTGTACCATGCAAAATAGCTTGGTATGCAAAAAGTGTTAACCAACTAAAATAGCTCTTTTAAAAGCTCCCATCTAATCCTGTCTCTATCTTTACTAGATGAGATAGGATTGTATCTTACTCTTGGATTAACCTTTAACTCTTTTTTTCTCAATAAGAAAATAAATAGTTTATTGATTAAACTTGTAATGCTTTCCTTAAAAAGCAAAACTGTCACAACCAATGCTATATACTCCTGCATTACCATTCCTTATTATTAAATTTTAAATATCACATAGCTTTGTTAATAATATTATTAACACGACTAACTTCCAACTCGCCATAAGGAACAATCACTGTATAAACTCGCTTTTCATCCTTATTATATTTTTTTTGAATAAATCCTTTAGAAGAAATTTCACTAAAAACACATTGATACTCTTCTGTATGCTCATAACCTTTATTTAAAGGAATAGCAGGGTCAATAGGAAGATAAACTTCCATATTCAACCTTTCAACTAAAACTCGATGTCGTTCAGAAATAAGAACAACATCAAGAGGATTCTGAAATTCACTCAATTTTGAAAATTCATTAAGCATAACATATCCTTTTGTGTGGGTAGAGTGATTTTCACACTCACAGCGACAACTACTATACGACGGCAGAAGGATTTTTGCAATCAAAACGCTAACAGGAACAGCACAAAAAGTTAGATTTTTGGGAAATATGGGAGACTTAAAGGGCTGTTCCTGTTAACATTTAGTTAACATAAACTAACCCATAGAGGAGTAAGAAAAGTAAGGAGTCACAAAATGGGTTAGCTTAAAATAGTAGCAAGTTCCAAAAAGTTCCAAAAAATAGAGGGTATTTTGATAATAATTTATAGTAGAAGAAGTGTAAAAAATGTTTAAAAGTCTTATTTTGTGGGGTTTGTAAGTGGTGGGTCGGGGGAGACTCGAACTCCCGACCACTCGGTTATGAGCCGAGTGCTCTAACCAACTGAG
>WFYP01000270.1 GCA_015490055.1 Nitratifractor sp. | reverse complement strand
AAGTAGAATAGCTTATTATCCAGATAGAAAAACAGTTCATTATCACCATCGCTAAAATAGAACTCTCCAATATCATTCATTTTTACTACAAGTGTATATTTGTTACCATTATTATCTATAAATTTGAATTTATCATCCAAAATAAATGTTAAATGTAATTGCGTTGCCTTATCAATATTTGTAGCTTTAATACTGTCTCCAGTTTTTGGTAATTTGTAATAGTATAATTTATTATTACTTATATAATCTATAAATTTAAAGGCTATTGTTTCGCTTCCTAAAACTGCATATTTCTGCACTTGTATATGGATATGAGGCTCTGGAGAATATCCGCTATTACCGCACTTTGCAATTATTTGACCAACTTGCAAGTAATCGCCAACATTTACCGATATAGAATTTTGCATTAAGTGAGAAATCTCTACATAGTAACCAAAGTTTGAGTAGATTATAATATAATTTCCCCAATTATTAACTCTATCTACATTTCCTATAAAGTTATCTGGTAAATCACTTCTTATATCTACAACATATCCGTTTATTGGAGATGTAACATCTTTCCCAAATGCATAATAATCTTCTAAAAAGTGCCCTTCATCCTTATAAGTTTTGCCATTTTTTCTAACAACAAAATCGTAAGCATAACGCCATGGACCCTTATGTGTCCATTTATCATTAAAAGATTGATAGACACTCCACTCTCCAATAAATGGCAAATTTATCTTAATATCATTGCCACCAAACCTATAGATAGATGCAAGAAATGCATTAAGTGATTTCTCTGGTGTATCCTTTGGATTATAATTGTAATATTTATAGCCGATAGCTACCGTTAGCATTAAAAAAAGTATGGTAATAATATTAAATGGCATTGTGTAAACTGGTAGAGAGTAAGTATTTAAAAATACTTCCATAGAATCTATTAATACAGCAGACATTGCAACTGCTATCATAGCTATTAAATAGTTTCTAACATTAGCAATCAAAAAGATACCGCCAAGCGACATTGCAATTAATATAAAATTAAAGTTATATGGTGAATTTAAAGCGTCGCAAAATGGGACAAAAATTGTATGTACAGCTACTCCAACTCCAAAGCCTAAAATAGCCATTAAGAAGAGTATTCTTGAATATATAAGAAGCAAAATAGTTATGACAAGCCCAGAAATAGCATATGGCAAGAAAAAGATAGTTCCTATCGATTTAAAAAATGGCTCAAAAGGCAAAGAGATATCGAATAGTGGCTTTCGGTGTAATATATTACTTAAAAGGTTTGTATATTTTAAACTTGCTAAGTAAAATATCATACCAACAAATGCAAATGGTAGCGATAAAATAGGAATAGAGTATTTTAAAAATATTCTATTTAATGAAAATGTAAATAGAAATGTAAGTGAAGCTAATATAGCCGTTAAAATAATTGTAGATAGCGTTATATCAAAATAGTAACCAACCCCCATACCTACTAACAAAGAGTTATATAGGTAAAATCCATGTTTTAAATACTCATCTCTTACGCTTATAATTTCTGCAAAAACAATACTAGAGAATATTGCAACCAAGCCTAATGTGCCAACACTTGGTAGTAAAAAAGAGAGTGCAAGAAGCACAATGCCCGCTTTACAATCACTTAAAAATAGTATTGAAAAGTAGGCTTTTAGTAAAAAATTTAACTTCTGCACTTCTATCCTTTTAGCGATTTACTTTAAAACTTCTGGCATATGCTCTTTTTCTACGATGTACTCTAAATCGTCAGCATCTTTAATTAAGTGAGCTTTAGACTCTTTATCGATTAGTACAATACTTGGCTTATATCTAATAAATTGCATCGCTTGTGTTACACTATATGCACCAGCTGGCCAAATTGTTAAAACACTCTCTCTATCTAATGGTGGTAGCATAATATTCTCGGCAATTATGTCGATATTCATACATAATGGTCCATTAATTTGAGATGGCTCATTAATTCCATCGTATCGCTTATCTAGCATAATATCAAAGTTGTACCAAAAGCTTGTATATAGCAGGTTTACACCAGCATCTATAATATAACTCTTCTTACCATCTGGCATTCTTTTAGATGCAAATACACTACTTAGCAAGTATCCAGCTTCATCAATTAAAGCTCTTCCTGTCTCAAGGAATAACTTAGGTAAATTGCCTTTATTGTGCTCGAAAATTGCATTTGTAATTGCCTCTGCATACTCATCGGCACTTGGAACTATAACTTCTGGTGCTTGATAAACACCTTTTAATCTACTCTTACTAGCAAATCCACCACCTATATCGATATATTCGATATTGTAGCCAAACTCCTCTTCTACTCTATTTTTAAGTTCAATTAACTTTTTAGTCTCTTGCCCATAAGCGTTTGCATTTAGCATAAATGTACCAATATGCGAATGCAAACCTGTTAAAATAAGCTTTTTACCCTCATAAATTCTCTTAATCGCTTCGTACGCTTCGCCATTATCGATATTAAAGCCAAATCTACTCCACTGAGGGTAGATTCCTGTATCCATATTACATCTAATAGCAACTTTTATCTCTTGCCCAATCTCATCTGCAACATCTTCTAAATCGTTAATTTCATACAGGTGGTCGATATGGATTTTTGCACCCTCAAGGGCAGCTTGCTTTAAAAACTCTTTTTGCTTATATGGTCCGTTAAAGATAATATCTTTACCCTCTATTCCTAAGCGTCTAGCCTTTTGATACTCGAATTCACTAACAACTTCTGCTTTTGAACCCAAATTATGAAACACTTGGCAAATTGCATCTAAATAGTTAGTTTTATAACTCCACCAAAATTGAACATCTGGATAACGGCTGCTAAATGCTTCGTATAGCTCATTGTACTTCTCTTCAATCGCTCTTTGTGAAAATACAAAAAGAGGGCTTCCATACTCTTTTGTAAGCTCGTTTACACTTACTCCATCGATACTGCTTTTAATCTTTTGGCTCTTTAGTGGGCTTCCATATTTACTTGCAAGTGCAAAATCTACTCTATTTATTGTTGGTTTTTGATATTTCATAATTTCTCCTATTTCTCTTTAGTTGCTAACAGTTTTGTAAATTCAGTAAAATCGACCATTGTCTCATCTACAAACCTCATATACATCTTCTCTTTTTCATAATTAAAGTTTGGCTCTACCTCTTTGCCAGATGCTAAATCTAACATCATTTGCGGTAAATTAACCCCAAGTTGTGTACTAAAATAGACCCAAGCAGGGAAACGAGGATTTATCTCGATTAAGTAAATTTCGCTACCATTTGCCATAGCTTCAAACTCAAAAGCACCTCTCCAGCCAGTACTCTCTACAAACTTTTGAGAAAGCTCTAAAAGTTTTGGGTTATTAATACTAACCGCACTCCAAACTTTGCCAAGCTCTGTAGTTGTAAGTTTTTTTGCACCAACTCCGCCAACTAACTCTTTGCCATTTCCAATACCTACAAAGTTAATCTCTTCGCCACTAACAACTTGCTGAGCTAGCAGTGGAAAGCCCCATTCGTTAGAGATTTTGTAGTAGTAATCGATTGCTTCATCTAAACTATACGCCTTATAAGCTTTATAGTAATTCCCCTTTACCATAATTGGAAAGCCAAACTCTCTAGTAGCCGCAATCAAATCATCAAGAGAACCTACTTCCATAGTTTCTGGGTGTTTTACACCAAGCTCTTTGCTAAGTTTTGGCAATTTACTTTTATCTCGCATCTCAAAACACTCTAAAGATGGCAAATAACTACCAATTCCCAATTCGCTAATCTCATCTTGATACTTAATATAGAGTGGTAATTCAGCATCTAAATTAGGAATAATAAAGTCAATATCCGACTTCTCTTTAATTTGCACAACTCTATTTTTAAACTCTTCATACCCCAAAGATGGATATGGCATCAAATAGACTTTTTCAAAAAAATCTTGATACACCCCCGGCTCGTTTGGGTCGTAACTCAAGCCAATTAGAGTATGCTCATCTTTTAAACTCTTTGCAACTGGAATACCTGGACCTGGATTATCGGTATTATTTAATCCACTAATTGCAACTCTCATTATATAAGTCCGTAAATTTTAATTTTTTGAAAGAAATCCTCTACATCAATATGAACTTCTCTCCAATCTACACCACTCTCTTTTGCAATAGTTTGCACTATTTCATCTTTGCTTTTGCCCTCTTTGATTAAGTTTATAATCTCTTTAGCAGTCTCATTTAACTGGTAAGATATACCTAAAGATGGAATAAATCCCATATTATTATCATCTATCACAATTTCATTTATCAACATTTAATGCTCCAATAAGTTTTATTTGTTAAAATAATAGCAAAATAATATTAACTTAATGTTAATATTAGGCGCACTAATATAGATTTATACACATTTTATGGACTTTTTTGATTTTTTATAAAGTTTTGCTACTTAGGTTGCAATAAAAGAATAAAAAAGTTATATAATGTTATCTATAAAATACAATATAAAGGATAGCAAATGGCAACACTAACAGATTTAGACAAAAATATAGTAGAGAGAATTTCAGAGCAAATCGCATTAAACAAAGAGAAAGCAGAATTAGCAAATGTTAATTTAGAAAAAGCAATAGAGCTTGTTAAAGATGTCGGTGCTGTAGTTTTAGATGTTAGACCACCAGCAAAAGTAAATGGAGAAAATGCAGAAGAGGCAGATATTCCAAATGCATTCTATACACCATATCCAGAGTTCACAAACTACATAGACATTTTACCAAACGATAGAACAACCCCAATAGTAACAGCTTGCCTTAAAGGCTGGTTTGCAAGTAGAGTAAAAGGCTATTTAGAAGCACTTGGATACTCTAATGTGTATGTTTTTGGTGGAAACATCGAAGATTGGATTACAGCACATAAGGCACATAGTAAATAAGAATTTCTACCACACTAAAAATTACTTAGTGTGGTAGTAGAGATTTATTATCTAAAATTTTATAAAATAGTTTACTCATATTTATTCTTACATCAACTCAAACACAACTTATACTAAATCATAATAATATAACTTTTTCAAGTACAATTTATCTATTATAATTATATATAGTTCCATATTATGGTATAATAATGTTCCTATAAATATATAAAAATAAAATAACAAAACTTATTAAGATACAATAAAGTTTATTTTTGAGTACACATACAAGGCAGTTTAAAGTGCAGAGAGTAGAGATAAAGTTAAAAAGGTTAGGTAAAAAGAGGATAAAGAGTTTTAGCGTTGAGTTAAAAAAGCCAGTTGAAAGTTTAAAAGATTTGATAGTTCAGATGGTGAGTTATGAGGTAGATAGGTTTAATAATAAATTGGATAACCCTAGTATTGTAACTTTTTTGACATCTAAAGAGATTGAAGAGCAAGCACAAAAGGGCAAAGTGGCTTTTGGTGAGTCTAGAAACCTGACAAAAGCGATAAAAGATGAAGCTATAGAGAGTGCCTTATTGGCTTTTAAAGATGGGCTTTTTGTAGTTTTTATAGATGATAAAGAGATAAAAGAGATAGATGAAGAAGTTATATTAAGAGATGAGAGCGAAGTACTTTTTATGAGACTAACTTTTTTAACTGGTACATATTGGTAAGGAGAAGTATATGATAACACAAGAAGAAGCAAACAAATTTTTTTACTCAAAAGCATTAGAGAAACCAAATTTAGAGAAATTGAGCGAATTTAGTGCTACATATGAGAGACTTGGAAAAATTATTACTAGAACAACTAAAGAGCATATTGAGAATGCAAAAAAGTATATTATCCAAACAGGAAATGCAGAGAGAACCGATTTTAAACTATATAATGAACTCTTTGAAGATAAAGATTATAGCTTTAATCCATTTGCAAATGAAGAGGGAGAGCGTTTAGCTAAGTTTCTTTTTGGTGATGTTTTGGGTTCTACTATTGTGTCTGTTTGGAGCAGAATAGATACTTTGCCTTATCAGAGTGGCTACTATAGACGCTCGTTTAGAATGAAGAGTGCTAAAGATTATCATTTAAAGAAAAAGTTATACTTTTTAACTAATCTATATAAAGAGAGAGTTAAAGAGAAAAGTTCGGCACTTTTTAATATGAGTATGTCAGAGATTGTGCAATATATGGGTTATACTCATAATGGGGAACTTGCACTGCCTCTTTCGGTCTATCTTGAGCGAGAGAATAAAGAAGAGTTAAAAGCTTTGATTTGGGATATTATTTTAGCCGAAGATGAGGTTGGCGTAGTTAATAGATATTTGATTAAAGGTTTGCTTTTAAGTGAAGATAGAGAGAGTTGGGAGATGGTTGGCAAATTGCTTCTATCGGCCCAGCGACAAGAGGGTTTACGGCAGAGCATTTTGGAATCTCTTGACGAAACCTCTATAGGGGCTTTGCAGTATATGATAGAGCTTATTTTAGAGAATGACCTATATAGATTTAGCTCAGTTATCCGTGCAGTTGATACTTGGTTTGGCTTTGCTTGGGAGGCACCAAAAAAGGCTACTATTAAAAAGATATTAGAGCTTGCTAGCCACTTTTTAAGTAAGCCAGAGGAGATAGAGAAGCAGTTAAAAAAGAGTAGAAATAATTTAGAGCTTTATGTCGCTTTATGGGCAAAAGCTGTTATTGATGATGTGGACGAAGCGAACTCCTTAGCTATAGAGATAATAAAAAATGATAAAATAAGAGAGAAGAAACTTTTAGCATTTATCTTTATAGAAGAGACTAATAGAACCAATAGAAGCTTAGTACCTTGGATATATGAAAACTTTGCTAAGGGTGATGCTATTTTAGACTATTATATGTTAGAGAACTTGCCAATGGGAGAGAGTGCAGAGATAGTAGCTAAACTTTTTAAAAAAATATTAGATGTAGCATTAAAGATACCTAAAGATGGTGTAATTTTAAAGGGTAAAGTCTTTGAGTGGTACGAGTTAAAGGTTACAAGTGATTACTTCTATAGCAAACTTATAAATTACGCTTCGGAAGATATTTTAAAAGAGTTGGGCAAAGATATATCAAAAATTCCTAATGAAGTTCGTGAAAATTATATCCAAAAGGTTTTTCCAAAACAATACAAAAGCAGTTGGGAGTTGATGCGATTGCATAAATGGCAGATAGAGCCTTTGGAGATAAGTGAAAACTCTTGGAAGCGAAATGTTTTGCACCAAGCACTGCTAGATAAAAACAGCACAGTACAAACAACAGCTTTAAATGTATTGCGTTCTATTGAATTAGCTGAAAAAGAGTATGAAATTATAGAGCTCCTGTTTAAGAGAAAAAGTAAAAATTTACGCCAATTTTTAATAGAGTTTGTACTTAAAAAAGATGAAGAGTTTATAAAGAGTATAGTTAAAAATATTTTAAACGCTAAAGATATTTCTCAAAGATTAGCTGGTTTAGAGATTTTAAGCAAGTTGTACAAGAGTAAAAGAATGGATGAGTTTGTTCAAAAAGAGATTAAAACTTATATGGCACACCCTAAACTATCTAAAAATGAGAAAGTTTTATTAGATAAATTTGAAGTAGATGATAAGGAACAAACTTTTACTCATGCTAATGGTTATGGCGTTGTAGATTATGCTCAACTTAAAGAGCGATATATTCCAGAAGATAAATTTGCAACTATTCCAAAAGATAAAAATATTTACGATGAGTTTATAGATAGAGAAAAAATTGCAAAAGCTGTTGATAATTTAGTAGATATATTTGAAAAATATAAAAATTATGAATACACTTATGAGGGCTATGATGGAGGGCTAGAGACGACGCTTTTAAATAATGCGTTGAGGCATAAGAAAAGAGACATATACAAATTAGATAAAGAGGAGAGATTTAAGCTATTTCCACTTTATGAAGTGTGGGAAGATTGGTATAGAGAGTCTAAGTTAAATGATTTAGAGATGATGGTTGCTTATGAAGAGACAAGCTTTGTATCATATCATCATATAAGAAAACCATCAAACGAGTTTATTGCAAGATACTACCCTAAACTTAAAAATATGAAGCTAAAGATAGATAAGAGTTTCTTTAGAAGTAGTGGTATAGATGCTAAAATTAATGAAATTCTTGAAGAGTTACTTAACGCTTTTTGCGATAAAAATAGATTAATCTCTTTTAAATTAGATGTTTTAGAGAGTATGCTGCTAAATTATCCTAAAGAGTTACTAAATTTTAGATATTCAGTAGCAGGTACTTTAGATGAGTATATGGATTTTGATAATGCAGATTTAGAAAATATAAAACGAAGATGGCTTATTCAAATGAGTATATTTTACTCTAAATTAGATAGAACACTTACTAAAACTTCAACTGAGTTAGCTAAAAAAAGTAAAAATATAGATACATATATGTTACCTTATTCTAGAATATATCTTCGTCTATATAAAGAGGGCTTTTTAAATGAGCATGATATATTATACTATATGTTAGCAACTGGTGATGCATTTATTCAGTCATTTGAAGGTAATACTCCACAAAATGAGACGCCATTTAATAATCTACCAAAAGAGTTGCTAGAGCCCCTTCAAAGCAAATATAGGCAGTTAAAAAAGATTTTTTTAGATATAGAACTTAAAAGAGGTGATAGTGAGACAGAAGTAAGTAAGTATGTGTCTAAATTTAGAAAAATAGAGGGTATTGAGTATTTTGTTAGGATACTAGAGCTAATTGGCAAGAGTAAAATAAATAGACATATCTTTAGCGAAATGTTAGAAAAAACTATGCCTAAAGAGGATGAGAGTTACGAAGATTTTCAAAGTGCCATAAAGCCACTAAAAATTTCTAAAAATAGATGGCTAGAGATTGCTATGTATCTACCTAGATGGTCTGAATGGATTGGTAAACATATAAAGCTAGAAGCCTTAAAAGATGCTGTTTGGTGGTTTAGAGCACATGGAAGCGAGTCTTATTATATTAGCGATGAAGATAAAGCTACTATTGCTAAATACTCCGCTATATCAATACAAGATTTTGAAAGAGGCGCTTTAGATATAG
Source organism: Nitratifractor sp. (assembly GCA_015490055.1). Taxonomy (GTDB): domain Bacteria; phylum Campylobacterota; class Campylobacteria; order Campylobacterales; family Sulfurovaceae; genus JAADEQ01. Next base: position 2,540 of record WFYP01000270.1, on the reverse strand, counting down.
ATTGGTTTAATAGAGTTTATCCACAAATTGGTAAAACAAATTGGCGTACTTTAACCGAATTTGCTAAATATACTGCTGGCTCTCATCGTTTGGTTAAGCTATACTCTTCTATTATTTTAGGCGATATTAAGATACGCGAAATTACCCAAAAGATAAAAACTAAAAGAGATAAAGATTACTTAAGAGGTTTAGGACTTGTGCCATTAAGCAAAAAGAGCCCTCAGAAAGATTTGTTAAGCCGTTATAATATATTTCAGACTTTCTTAAAAGAGAGTAAGCAATTTGGTGCTCAGAGACAAGAGAGTGAGAAAAATGCTGTAAAAATTGGTATGGAAAATCTATCAAGAACGGCAGGATATAGCGATAGTATCAGGCTATCTTTGGCAATGGAGACTCAAGCTACTAATGAGATTATGAAAAATGCAACTTTAACTTTTGATGATATCACCCTATCTTTAGAAATTGATGATTTTGGACGAGCGGATATAGTTGTTTATAATGGCGAAAAGAGACAAAAGAGTATTCCTGCTAAATTAAAAAAAGAGAAAGCCGTAAAAGAGTTGATTGCAAATAAAAACTATCTTAAAAAGCAGTACTCAAGAGTTGTTAAATTTTTAGAAGAGTCAATGGTAACACAAGAGAAGTTTAAAGTTGAAGAGTTAGAGCAATTAATGAAGCACCCTATAGTAAAGCCACTTTTAAGCAAGCTAATTATTTTAGTTAATGGGCAAGATATTGCACTATTTAATAGTAATTTAGAGTTAGTATTATTTGAAAATAGAGATAAGAGATTTGAGCCTACAGACTCTTGCATAATTGCACACTCAAGCCATATGCACGAGAGAAAAATTTGGAGCACTCTACAGAAATTTGCATTCGATACGAAATTGGTGCAACCATTTAAACAGATTTTCCGTGAACTTTATGTAGTAAGCGAAGATGAAAAAGAGAGTGGAAGTACTTCTAAACGCTACGAGGGACATCAGATTCAAGTTAAAAAGAGCCTTGCCCTGCTAAAGGGTCGTGGCTGGAGAGTAGATTACGATTGGGGTTTGCATAAAGTATTTCATAAAGAGGGTTATGTTGTATATCTACAAGCTATGGCAGATTGGTTCTCGCCATCAGATATTGAAGCCCCAACATTAGAAGATATTGATTTTGAATCGCTTAAAAGTGGCAAGAGTATTAATCTTGTAGATGTTGATAAAGTAATATTCTCCGAAGTTATGAGAGATGTTGATTTAGTCGTATCTGTGGCTCATATAGGTGGCATAGACCCAGAAGCTAGCCACTCAACACTAGAGATGCGTGCAGTATTGGCAAAAGAGTCAGCAAAGCTATTTAAGTTAGAAAATGTTGAGGTAAAAAAGAGACATATATTAATAGATGGGAAATTGGCTAGCTACAGTATCCATTTAGGTAGTGGATTGGTTAGTAAAGAGGGGCTAGCACTCTCTATAATCCCAGTACACAGCCAACACAGAGGAAGAGTATTCTTACCATTTATAGACGACGACCCAAAAACAGCAGAGATAATATCTAAAATGAAACTTTTAGCCGAAGATGATAAAATACAAGACCCAACAGTTTTAAATCAGATTTTAGGGGAGTAGTAGCTTATGGAATTAAAAGATTTTATCATCTCTTTAGAGAAGAGACCATTTATGTATATTAGTAGCAACGATATATTTATGCTATCTGCAATATATTAGAAACAATAGAGAAAAGAGAAATTAGCATATTTTGTTTAAATATGCTAACCTGTTCCTTAAGAAGTATATCCTTGTCTAGCACTCAAATAGAGAGAGTTTGGAAGATGCTTAACTGTAGCCACTATCAAGAGAGTACCAAAGAGTATTTACTGAAAATATTATCTTCTATTTCTTTAGATAAATATAGCCATATAACCTATAAAATATATGAAATGTTTAAAAATGAAATATCAATAAATAAGAAGATAGAAATAGCTAATGTATTAATAAATGTAAATAATTTTAGCGATGAAATAGCCTTGTGGCTTTATAATTTTGCGACAAATGATAGTTTCTCAAGTGATATTGAAAATATAAATACTCTAGCTATAAAAAGTGATTGCTGTGAAATTTTAGCTAGAAATAAGTCATATTTAAAAAGTGCAAAAAATGCTCTATTTCATCTTATAAAAGAGTGTAAATTTCTAAACTATTACGATGAACATCAGTGGAGCATTATTGAATCAACTTTTTATACAATACCTTTAGAAGATGATGATATTAATTATATTATCAAGTTGGCAAAAGATAAAAGTTTAATATCGTATCATCGTATTTATATTTTATCACTCTTAACAAAATTACGCTTAAGCAACGATATTATAGATAATCTTATTGATATGCTTTTTATGAAAGATGAAACATTTGAAGATTTTAATATAGAATTAATGAATATAATTTTACAATTAGAGATAACACCTAAGCATATAGAAAAGATAGAAAAATTTAAATCAATTTCAAAAAGTAGGAGAGATTAAAAATGTTATATTCAAAAGATATTATAAAATC
>WFYP01000269.1 GCA_015490055.1 Nitratifractor sp. | reverse complement strand
GAATTAAATCTTAAGATGTTGGAAGGGGTTTTTGGTTTTAAAAACTGAGAAAGGGTTTTGCAGTTTATATTGGCTAATAAGCAGGGGTATGCAAAAGAGATTGCAGAGTGTTACGGTAGTAGTATTGACCCGATTCAAAAGCAGTTAGAGCGGTTAGAGCTGGCATCTGTATTAGTTAGCCAAAAGGTCGGCAAGACAAGGCTTTTTATGTTTAATCCGCGCTATGCTTTTAAAAAAGAGTTAGAAGCCCTGCTTTTAAAAGCAAGAGAGTTTTACAGCGAAGAGGAAAAAGAGCGTTTGCTTTACAGAAGAAAACGCCCAAGACGCACAGGCAAGCCGCTATGAAGAGATAACCTAAATGGATATATTATTTTGGTTTAGTTCTGTTTACCCAATAGTTTGTTTTTTTGTGTAAGTTTGCGATTACGACTATTAAGATTATATCTTTTCTTTGTTGTTGAGATATTTCTAAAAATTGAACTTTTTGCATTAATTTCTTTTATATTTTTTAAATACTTCTTCTTCGTTAACAGTAGATATAAGTCCATTTTCGTAAGCTTTGATTCGTTCTTCTGCTTCGTTTGCCCATATTTTTTCTATAGATTTATCGGGTTGGTTAAGGGAGTTTAATATTTTTTCTATTAGTCGAAGTTTGTCTAACGGTTTTAATGAAGAAATTTCTGTAAATATATCTTCGATTGCTAACATATTTTACTCCTTTTATTTATTGGATTATATCATAAAATTTGTAAAATGAAAAGTAAATAAAAAGAGGCAGATATGGGTAAATTAGTTGATGGTTTTGTTTCTAGTTTCTAGTTTTTAGTTTTTAGTTTTTAGTTTGTGCGGTGAGGGCACCGCACGCTACGGTTTACCTAGGCTTTTAACTATTAGCTATAAACTATCAACCATTAACTATCAACTATCAACCCAAAATGCAAAGCATTTTGCTAATTACAGATAACCCTCTTCGCTAAAGCTGAAGTAACTATTTTTGGTTAGGATTATGTGGTCTAAGAGTTCTATGCCAACAAGGGTGGCTACTTCTTTTAGGCGGTTGGTTATGTTTATGTCGGCTTGGCTTGGGGTTGGGGTTTGGCTGGGGTGGTTGTGGGCTATTATTATGCCGGCTGCTCTGTCGGCTATGGCGTCGGCGAATACTTCGCGTGGGTGTACTAGCGATTGGTTTAGGGTGCCTATGAATACTACTCGTTTGTTTATAATGTGTGAGGCTCCATCTAGTGTGATTGTTAAAAAGTACTCTTGGGTTTTTGTTGTGTACTCTTTTAATTCGTTGTAGATGTCGTTGGCGTTTAGGATTCTTTTGTTTGTGCGGATTAGGTAGCGTTTGCTTAGTTCGATTGCTGCAACTATTTGAGATGCTTTGGCGTTTCCTAAGCCGTAGATTTGGCTAAGTGTTTCTAGGGAGATATTTTCGAAGTTAGAGTCGAGTAGGGTGGTTATCTCTTTAGATAGTTTGCGTACATCTTTGCCTTTTACTCCTGAGCCTAAGAGTATTGCCATTAACTCTTCGTTTTTCAGTGCTTTTGCACCTTTTGCTTTAAGTTTTTCTCGTGGTTTGTCGAAGTTGTTTAGTTGATTTATTGTTTTCAAGGTTGCTCCTGTATCCATATAATGCTATTATATCTTATGCATTTTACTGTACTTATTTTTCTATCAATTTGTAATATTGTTAGTTTGTGTGGATTTATTGCATAAATCCTCCATAAATATATGTTATTATTGCTAAAATGATTATTGGAGTAAATTATGAAAAAGTATGAAGTATTAAATGTAAAGTGTGGTGGTTGTGCTGGGACTTTAAAGAGTAAGTTGAAAGATGAGTTTGGCGATGTTGATGTAGATTTAGAGGTGATGCCTAGAGTTATTACTATATATAAAGATGATATTGACGAAGATAGATTAAGAGAGGCTTTAAAAGCTCTTGGTTACCCAATGGTAGATGAAGATATGAACTTTATCGAAGGTGTTGGGGCTAAGGCAAAGAGTTTTGTATCTTGTGCGATTGGTAAGGCGAATAATTAATGAATATACTGCTACTAGAAGATGATGTTATACTTAGCGAGCTGATAGAGGAGCATTTAGTAGAGCTTGGTTATAGTGTGGTAACTGCATTTGAAGGATACGAAGCTTTAGATTTAATAAAAGAGCATAAGTTTGATATACTGCTTTTAGATGTTGGTGTGCCAAATCTTAACGGTTTTGAGCTTCTAAGTTACCTTAAAGAGATTGATGTAAATATTCCGGCTATTTATATTACATCGCTTAGTAGTGCTAAAGATGTAGAGAAGGCTTTTAATATTGGGTGTGATGATTATATTAAAAAGCCTTTTGAGTTAAAAGAGTTAGAGGTTAGAATTAACTACTTGACTAAGATGCATAACTTGGATATAAAAGAGTATAAGTTTAGCAATGGATTTGTCTATAATTTTGACTTAAAAGCTCTAAAGAGTGATAGTGAGAGTTATGATTTAACACAAAAAGAGGCTCAGATTTTAGAGTATTTTATTAAAAATAGTAATAGAGTTGTATCGTTAGATGAGCTTGTATCTAATATTTGGGATATGGATAGTGCCCCAACTTATGCTACAATTAGAACATATATAAAAAATTTGCGTAAAATTTTGGGTAAAGATTTGCTTACTACGCTAAAAGGGGTTGGTTATAAGTTTGAGATATGAGCAGAGTGATTTACTAAAGAGATTTGCAGGATTCTATTTTGGTGTTACATTTGTACTGCTTGCAATAATTTTTTGGCTCATTTATAGCTACCAAATGGATAGCCAGAAAAACTTGGCACTTGCTAAGATGAAGAACTTTAGTTTTAAGCTTTCGTCTAATATTATTAGGTCTCAGATGAATAAACAACCTTTAAATTGTAGTAGTGCTTTTAATAGTAACTATAAGTTTATGCTGTTAGATAAAAATGGCGATAAATTAGCAGGTGAGAGTATAGATAAAAATGGTTTAACTATTGTAGACAAAAGTCCACTTGGGCATTTGGGTGTGTGGGGAATTGTTGTTGAAGATACAACTTTTAATGCACTTAAAAGTAGAATATTGAGAAATAGTATTATTGCTTTTTTACTTGCATATTTAGTTATTGCACTGCTTGGGTATTATTTGATTAGGCTATTTTTAAAGCCAATTAATGAGGCTAGAGAGAGGCTTGATAACTTTATTAAAGATACCACGCATGAGCTTAATACTCCTATTACTGCACTTTTAATGTGTGCCAACTCTAAGAGTATGCAAAACCCTAAAAATATTGAGCGAATTAATTTAAGTGCCAAAAGGGTGAGCGAGCTTTATAAAGATTTGACTTATATATTTTTAGAAGATAAAAGTAAAAATATAGAAGAGTTTGAGTTGCAAGATGTGATAAACGAGCATATTGGATACTTTGATATTTTGGCTAACAAGAAGGGTGTAACTATAGAGACTACTTTAGATAATAGTAGTGTCAAGATGGATAGAGAGGATTTTAAGAGGCTCTTTTCTAACTTGCTAAGTAACACTATAAAGTATAATAAAAAGGGTGGTAGAGTTAGTATAACTTTAAAAGATGGCATTTTAAAAGTTGCAGATAGTGGCATAGGTATTGCCAAAGAGGATTTGAGTAAAATTTTTGATAAATATTACAGAGCTACAGAAGTTGATGGTGGTTTTGGGATTGGGCTTAGTATTGTCGAGCAAGTTTGTAAAGAGTATGGGGTCGATATTAAAGTAAACTCTGTTGAGGGTGAGGGTACTGAGTTTATTTTAGATTTTAACTCCATATAGACTCCATAAATCATTGTTATAATGCCTATATATGAATATATAAAGGTATTTACAATGAAAAGAAGAGATTTTTTAAAGAGCCTGGTTGGCGTTTCGGCTGTTGCTTCTGTTGCCATTTATGCTAAAGGTATGATGGGTGGCATGATGGGTGGCGGTATGATGGGTAACCGTGGCGGAATGATGGGACGAGGTTTTGGCGGTGAGCTGAAAGATTTAAGTAGCTTTTTTAATCCGCTAAAGATTCCAGAACAGATATATGGCACACTAAAGGGTGGAGTGCACCATTTTGATTTAAAAATGCAGTTAGGTATGAGTGAATTTTTTAAGGGTGTTGAGACTCAAACATATGGCGTTAATGGTTCGTATTTAGGTCCTACAATTAGGCTTAAAGTTGGGCAGAAGGTATCTTTGAATTGGCACAATAGAATAGGCAATGAAGCTACAATGCATGGGCATGGTATGCATTTGCCAGCAAGTGCTGATGGTACTGTGCATCAGACAATGAGAGATGGTAGCAGTTGGAGTGCGAAGTATCTTGTAAAACAAGAAGCTTGTACAAATTGGTATCATCCGCATACTATGGATAAGACTGCTACACAAGTTCTTATGGGGCTTGGCGGTATGATATATATAGACGATGCCCACTCTTTAGAACTGCCACTACCTAAGCGGTATGGTGTTGATGATATTCCTTTGGTGTTTCAAGATAGACAATTTACAAAGAGTGGATACTTTTCGTATCCAAGAAGTATGATGACAACTATGCACGGCTATAGAGGTGATGTGTTGTTAGTTAATGGTACAGTTGCACCATATATGGAGGCAGAAGCAGGGTTGCTTAGGTTAAGACTTTTAAATGCTTCTAACTCAAGAGTTTATAGTTTTGGGGTTGATGGAAAAGTTGTTAAGTTGATTGCTGGGGATAACTCGTTTTTAGAAAGAGCCGTTAATTTAAACAGAGTTACACTATCGCCTGCTGAGAGGGCTGAGGTTGTTGTAGATTTAAGTGGTATACAGGGTAAAAAAGTTTACTTAAAAGATTACCAAAGTGGCGCTAAAGTTTTAGAGATTAGAGTAACTAAAAAGGCTAAAGTAGCTAGCAAAGTTCCTGCCGTATTAACAAAGTTAGAGCCTGTAAATTTAAAGAAAGTGGTTAAGAGAAGAAAGTTTACACTATCTGTTGCAGGACCTGGAAGGCTACTTATAAATAGCAAAAGTATGAACCCAAAACGAATAGATGAAGTTGTTAAAAAGGGTGATTATGAAATTTGGGAAGTTTATAATGAGCCAATGGGTATGGGTATGATGCGAATGGTGCATAATTTTCATATGCATGGTGGACACTTTAGAGTGCTTAGTAGAAACGGAAGCAGTAAAAATGTTAGAGCTTGGGAGAGAGGGTACAAAGATACCGTTATGTTAGAGCCGAGTGATAGGGTTGAGCTTTTGGTACGACATACAGATTATAGCGATGCAAAGGTACCATATATGTACCACTGCCACATACTAGAGCATGAAGATGCTGGTATGATGGGTCAATTTACAGTTGTATAAGGATTGAAGATGAAGTATTTTATACTATTACCACTTATAGCTATATCGGCTTATTACCACACCAACAAATAGTCTTAACTTTTGAGAGAATGAGACGAGGTGAGATGTGCATAAAAAAATCTGCAGTACTAGCCTAAGCTAATTCAAAGGTTTTTTTATGTGCAGATTGCCTCGTCTCGTTCTCCCCAAAGGGTGCAATAATTTCGCCCAAATACTGCGTTAGATTTTTTTGAATTAGCTCTAGCTAGTCCTGCAAAAATCTGCCTTGCCTTTGAACGAAATTATAGCATCAAAAATTAAGATTATTTATTGGTGCGGTAATTAGTTCAGAAGAGAGTTGGTATGATAAAGAGGATATTGCACTAGGTAAGTCGTTATTTGATAAAAATTGTGTTGTATGCCACGGTGCTAATGCAGCCGGAAAAGGGTAAGTGTCTCTCTAGCAATAGGTAATACCCACAATGGGCAATGCAAATGTAAGATTGTGCAAGAGATTTATGAATCCTAGCTATGCTTAAGATGACTTAAATATCTTGTGTAAGATTGCGTTTGCATTGTTCACCCTTCGGGCATCTCTAGCTTTCCTCTAGGCTAGTACTGCGAAAGAGTGCCTAGCCTAGAGAAAAGCTAGAGATGTTGTGGGTATCACCTATTACTAGAGCGACACTTAATATTTGGCGAAAAAAGATGAGTAATGGTAAGATGACTCCGCCTCCACTTAATGTTCTGTCTTAAAAATCCTTTAAATCTTAACAGAATACCCTTAAACTCTTACATAATTTTCACAAAATTCTCTTTTGTATTTTACAACTGCAAATATGATTTTCATTAACTTATTCATAC
>WFYP01000268.1 GCA_015490055.1 Nitratifractor sp. | reverse complement strand
GGAAATATCTCTAAAATATTTGGAGAGTTAATTACGCTAATAGAGGAGGATAAAAGAGATGTTTTGGAGGTAACTCTGCCTTACTCTAAAAAGCCATTTAAGGTGCCTTCTAATCTTTATATTATTGGCACAATGAATAGCACTGATAAATCTATTGCTCTTATAGATATTGCCTTAAGACGACGCTTTACTTTTTTGAAAATGGAGCCAAAAGCTGATTTGATAGATGATGAAGTTGCAAGAAAGATATTTGTAAAGTTAAATGATAAAATCAAAGACGATTTAGGAGAAGATTACCAGCTTGGGCATAGTTATTTTATGGATATAAAAAATAGTGAAGAATTAAAGTTTGTATTAGAGTATAAGATTATTCCATTACTTGAAGAGTATTATTATGGCGATGATAGATTGGGTGATACTGTTTCTATCTGTAAACTGTAGGGGTAATCCCTTGTGGTTGCCCTTTTGTTCGCGAATGGTGGTCGTTTTGGCTGTTGTTGTTTTGGGTACCCACGAGGGGCACCCCTACGATTTTGATGATGTGGTGAAAATTCCTTGGTGTTTATTGTTGTTTTCTGTTGGGGTTTAGGCTGTCTAGTTCCCATTTTTGTGGGTTATTTTTTATATATTCTAAAAGTTTTAAATATGACTCTTCATCTCGTATAACATGTTCCCAGTAGTTTCTTTGCCATAGTTTTTTGTTGAATGGTTGCCAGTTTTTATGTTTTACGCCATAGATGTATTCATTTGTTATTATAGATTTAAATGCACCGATAATATCGCCCACTGTAGGGGCAATCCCTTGTGGTTGCCCTTTTGTTTGTGGGTGCCTATTATTTATGTTATTGCTATTTTGGGCACCCACGAGGGGTGCCCCTACGATTTCTATGATGCAGTGGAAATGGTTTGGCATTATTACCATTTCGTGGCATTTTAGAGTTTTAAATCTGCCCTCTAATTCGTAGTAGCATTTTTTAATCATTTTGCCAGCGTCGTTTAGTATCATACTATTCTTGTTTATGTGTCCAAATAGTGATATGCCATGATTGACACAGATTGTTATAAAATATAGTCCACTTCTTGAATAGTCATAATGTTTTAAGCGAATAGATTTTCGATTTTTATACATAAATTCTTAAATTTGCTCTTCCCACTCTTTAAATTCGTCGCTAAAGTAGACGATTCTCTGTTTTTTGAACTCTTTGGTGGAGTATAGTTTTCTGTAATTACTTAGTCCGGTCTCTTTTGCCATCTCTTCTATTAGGGCGTTGCTCTCTTCTTGGGTTTTGGCGTGTACCATGGCGAATAGGTTGTATTTCCAGTTTGGGAAGCTTGGGCGTAGGTAGCAGTGGCTTACAGCACTAAAGCTGGCTAGTTTTTCACCTATTTCCTCGGCTTTTTCTTCTGGGGCTTGCCATACGGTCATGGCGTTGGCGTTGAAGCCGGCTTTTCGGTGGCGTAAGATTGTGGCGAAGCGTCGCATTACTCCTGCCTCTTTTAGCTCGTTGGCTAGGGCGAAGTATTCGTCGTAAGAGATGTTTAGTTTTTTGGTTGCTTCTAAAAATGGCTCGCTAACTATGGCTATATCTTTTTGTAACTCTTTTATTGCTTCTATGTGTTTTGGTGTTAGCTCTAGGCTTTTGTTTTTGGCTTTTTTTACTTGCTCTTTTTTGGCTTGTTTGCCGGTGGTGTCCATCTTTACAGAGATTTTAAATAGCTTTAGGGTTGGCAGTATTATGCTCTCTATCGCATCGCTTTGTTTTGCTAGAATTTCTATGGTTTTCTCTAAGCCAAATTTAGAATCTGGCTCTACTGCCATGGTAAACCAGATGTTAAAGTCGTGGTCTCTTAAGTAGTTGTGGCTAACTCCGGGGTGGGCGTTTACGGCTTTTACGGCTTGCTCTATTTTATCTTCGGCTACTTTAAAGGCAACAAGCGAGCTTTTGTAGCCTAAGCGTTTTGTGTCGAATATGGCTGAGGTTTGGCGAAGTGTGCCACCCTTTTTTAACTCTTTTACTAACTTTAATATCTCATCTTCGCTTGTGTTAAACTGCTTTGCTAACTCTAAAAATGGTCTTTGTGTTAGTGGGAAAGAGCTTTGCATTTTGTATAGTAGTTCGTTTTTTAACTCTTCTTTGTCGCTCATAAATTGCCTTTTTTATTTGATTATATCAAAGTTATAATTGTGCTATGTTGATAATTGTCAAGTTAATTTTTGTAAAATTTGGTAAAATTGAGAAAAAAGAGTAGATATGTCATATTTCCCAATGTTTATAGACTTTAGCGATAAGAAGATTTTGGTAGTTGGCGGTGGTAATATTGCAACCGAGAAGCTAGAGAAGTTAGTCGATTTTACAAAAGAGATAACGGTAATTACAAAAGAGATAACGCAAGAGTGTAACAATTTAATAAAAGAGCACTGCTTAACGCTTTATCAGCGTGGATACAAGGCGGGAGATATTGATAGCTTCGATATTGTAATAGTAGCAACCAATACCCAAGATTTGCACAGAGAGATTTACGAAGAGAGCCGTAGTAAACATATTTTGGTAAATAGCGTAGATAATACCAAATATTGTGATTTTATCTTTCCCTCGTACATAAAACGAGACGATTTAACCATAGCCTTTTCTACAAGCGGAGCATCGCCAGCATTTGCTAAACATTTGCGACGATATTTTGAGGCTATAATACCAGATGGAGTAGAGGAGTTTTTAGCAAAACTAAAGAGATTACGAAGCGAAATGCCTAAAGGCAAAGAGAGAATGGCGTATTTTGAGAAACTTGTAAGTGATTATTTTGCTAGTAAATTTAAGTAGATAGCCTTTTTTTAAGCTTTATATGAGAGAATAGATATAATTAAAATATAGGGTTAATTATGTCTAAAGAAGTAGATAGCGTTTGTACATATTGCGGTGTTGGGTGTGATATTACGGCGGTTGTTAGTGATAATAAGATAGAGAAGATTTATGCTCAAAAAGATGGTGTAGTAAGTCAAGGGAAGCTTTGTATTAAGGGTAAGTATGGGTACGATTTTGTGGATGCAAAAGATAGGCTTACTACTCCGCTAATTAGCAAAAAGTTTTTAGATAAGAATCCTCAGATAAAAGAGGAGTTTGGCTCTAAGCTGCAAGAGTATAATGATGAGTTTTTTGCTATAGATTTTGATAGTGCTACAACAATTACAGCTAATAAACTTAGCGAAATAAAGGCAAAGTATAGGCGACATAGCTTTTGTGCGATAGGTGGGGCAAGAACTAGTTGTGAGAATGCTTATGCGTTTCAGAAGTTTTGTCGCGAGAGCATGGAGTCTCCGCATGTTGATAACTGTGCTAGGGTTTGCCACTCGCCAAGCCTAAAGGGTATGCGAACTACTATGGGTGAGGGTGCGGCAACAAATCCGTACAACGATATTTATGAAGCCGAATTTATTATGGTGATTGGCTCAAACACTATAGAGGCACACCCAATAGTTGCGAATAGATTGGTTGAGGTGGCATCTACAAAAGATAATATTGCTGTAATTGATGTGCGAGAGACTAAACTTGCTAAGAGGGCAAAGTATAACTGTATTATACCTTTCGAGGCGAACTTGCTGATTTTAAATATGATGGCGTATGTAATTATTAGCGAAGAGCTTTACAATAAGGATTTTGTAGCTAATAGATGTGCAAATTTTGAAGAGTATAAAGAGCAGATTTTAAACGATGAGTATGCAAACCCTAAATATTTTGAGCAGGTTGAGGGGTATGAGTATTTAGCAAAGCAGATACCAAATATTGCTCGTGAGTATGCACTTAAACGCTCTATGATTTTTTGGGGGCTTGGAATTACTGAGCATATAGATGGCTCCAAGGCGGTTATGGCGATTACGCACTTAGCACTTTTGACTGGAAATGTTGGAAAAAAGGGTGCTGGGCTTATGCCACTTCGTGGGCAAAACAATGTGCAGGGTGCTTGCGATATGGGTTGTTTGCCATATTTTGCACCAGATTATCAAAAGCCTAAAGAGGTGGGGCTTATGACTCCGCAACTTATAGAGCAGATGCTAGAGGGTAAGATTAAGGCTGTGTTTAATATGGGTGAAGATATTACGCATATTCACCCTAATATAAATAAGAGTGTAAAGGCTGTTGAAAATTTGGAATTCTTGGTAGTGCAAGAGCTATTTTTAAACGATATTGCAAGCCGTGCCGATATTGTATTTGGCGTTAAGAGTGCTTATGAAAAGAGTGGTGTTTATGTAAATGCAATGCGTCGCTTGCACCTTTCGCAACCGCTTGTAGAGAGTGATTTGCCAGACGATTGGGAGGTTTTGCAAGCGATAGATAACAAAATGGGCGGCTCGTTTGCGTATGAAGATAGCGAACAGATTTGGGATGAGGTGCGAGAGGTTGCACACCGCCGTTTTAGCGGAGCAGAGTATTACAGATTAAAACGCCACAGTAAAAGAGGTATGCAATGGCCAATTTATCACGAAGATACGCCTATTTTACACTTGCTAGATTTTAGAACCGAAGATGGTTTGGGAAGGTTTGCTTACTACCAGTGGCAAAAGCGTGGAATGGTCGAAGATATTTTAAACTCTAAGCTATATAACGATAGCTTGGATAATTGGTATTTAACTACTGGTAGAGTGCTTGCACACTACAACAATGCGGCTCAGACAAAACGAAGCCAAAAACTTATAAGCAAGTATGACGAAGATATACTGCTAGCCCCATTAAGTGCAAAAAAGCTTTTTGGTGATAGGGTAATTTTAAAAACCCAAAATGGCGAGAGCGAAGCGTTGAGGGTAAAGTATAGTGCAACAATAAAAGATAAAACACTATTTACAACATTTCACCATGCAAGTTCTAAAATAAATGCTCTATTTGGCGATGAGTGCGATAGTTTTGTAATGACTGCTAGGTTTAAATCGCTAAAGGTCGAGGTTGTGCCTGTTAGCCAAGCTATTGGGTGTAGCTAGTTTAGGGATTAGGGGTTAGTTGTTAGTGGGTAGTGAATAGTTTATAGTTAATTGTTGATGGTGTTGGTTGTTGGTCGATTGTTTTGTAGGGGCAGACCTGAAAAGCGTTAAATAAAAGCAAAATGTTTTGCTTTTATAGCTTTGAAACCGTAGTTTAGGGGTTAGGGATTAGTTGTTAGTGGGTAGTGAATTGTGTGCTCAAGTCCACAAACTATGAAAATATACCATAGCCGTCATTCTGAACGAATGTGAAGAATCTAGTTTATACGGCTGTAGAGCTAAGAATTTATTTCGACAGTTCGAGTTAGATTCTTCGCATCCGCTCAGAATGACGGCTATGGTAAACTTTAAGCTTATGCATTTTATGAGAGTAGAGTCCTTAGCATAATGGTAATAGAAGGGTGAATTTTGAGTCGATTTTTTGGAAAACAGAGCGAAGATAGGGCTATTGATTTTTTGCAGGCAACGGGGTTTGCTATTGTCGATAGAAACTTTTATGCAAGTAAATTGGGCGAGATAGATATTGTTGCATTAAAGGGCAATGTGTTGCACTTTATCGAGGTAAAATCTACACAAAGAGGGTTTGAGCCAATCTATAATATAACGCCAACAAAACTTAATAGAGTAATTAAGAGTGCACAGTATTACTTAAAGCAAAAAAAGTTAAAATATGCGTGGGTTGTAGATGCTTTGATTATCAAAAAAGATAAGATAGAGTTGATAGAAAATATTACAATGTAGGTGGCATTATGGAGTTAAATAGTGAGCAGTTAGAAGAGTTTAGAGAGAATGGTTTTTTGCTAATTCACAACTTTTACGACACTAAAAAGTGCGATGCAATTAAAGATGTGGCAAAGGTTCATTTAAAGTATGCAGTTGAGCCAATAGAGACAGAGTATGAGTATATAGGTATAGATAAGGCAGAGTACAAGCAGAGTATTAGACGCCTTAGACAAGTTTACGATAGAGATATTTTATTTAAAAATTGGATGACATATAGTGAAATAAGACCAATTTTAAAGCAAGTTTTAAATGAAGAACCTGTGCTTGTAACCGCACACCACAACTCTATTATGACTAAATTGCCACATACATCTACAAATACAGAGTGGCATAGAGATAGAAGATATTGGCATTATGATAGTGGTAATTTAGTTAGTGTTTGGTTGGCACTTGGTAATGAAGATAAAAATAATGGTGTACTGGAGTTTATACCAAAAAGCCATAAAATGGATTTAAACGAAGAGTGCTTCGATGAGAAGAGCTTTTTTAGGGCAGATTATGAATGCAACAGAGAGTTGGTAGATACTAAGGTTAGTTTTAAGCTAAACAAAGGCGATGTAGTGTTATTTCATGCTGAGCTTTTACATAGAGCAGATGAAAATATTACTGACGAAGCTAAGATTTCGTTTGTTTATACGGTTAAGGGTAAGAGTGCTAATGCTATTGAGGGTACTAGAAGTGCAGAGTTTAAAGAGATAGAGCTTTGAGTTAGTTTGGTAGCTGATGGTTTATAGTTGATGGTTAATTGTTAATTGTTAATTGTTGATAGTTTATAGTTTATAGTTTATAGTTTATAGTTGATGGTTGATGGTTGATGGTTGGTAATTTATGGTTGATTGCTATTTTAAGTTAATTTTTAGCTTTTGACAATATGATACGGCTTTCAAAAATATTTGTGATTTTTTTATTCAACTCTTTTTTTTCAAGAAATAAAAGGGTATAATCACTAATATTTTAAACTAAACGAAAAGGATTTTAAATGGGTAAATATATTGAGTTAACAGCTGATAACTTCAAAGATACAATCAAAGAGGGTGTTGCGTTGGTGGACTTTTGGGCACCTTGGTGTGGACCTTGTAGAATGATTGCTCCAGTAATCGAAGAGTTAGCAGAAGATTACGATGGAAAAGCTAAAATTTGTAAAGTAAATACAGACGAGCAACCATCTATCGCTGGTGAGTATGGAATTAGATCTATTCCTACTATTCTTTTCTTTAAAGATGGTGAGTTAGTTGACCAAATGGTTGGTGCTTCTGGTAAAGCAGTATTTGCAGAGAAATTAGACGCTCTTTTAGCGTAATTACAATCCCCTAAGGGGAGTGTAATTGGTATATTGGTAATTGGTATATTTGTGCTTTTACCAATAACTAATATACCAATATATAAATCAACTTATTGAAGGCAACAAAATGTTAGATTGTGCAATTATAGGTGGAGGTCCGGCAGGTTTAACAGCTGGGCTTTATGCTACAAGAGGTGGTTTAAAAGATGTGGTAATGTTCGAGATGGGAATGCCTGGCGGACAAATTACGCAAAGTAGCGAAATCGAAAATTATCCAGGTGTCTTTAGAGAAGAGCCACACTTAACAGGTATGGAGCTAATGGAACCTTGGCCTAAGCAGTGTATGCACTTTGGGCTTAAACACGAGATGGCTCAGGTTAAGAGTGTTTCTAAAAGTGGCGATATTTTTAAAATTGTAGCCGATAGTGGTGAGTTTGAAGCAAAAAGCGTAATTGTTTGTACAGGTAGCACGCCAAAAAGAGCTGGTTTTAAAGGCGAAGATGAATTTTTTGGAAAAGGTGTAAGTACTTGTGCAACTTGTGATGGCTTTTTTTATAAAGATAAAGAGGTAGCAGTTTTAGGTGGTGGAGATACAGCTTTAGAAGAGGCTCTGTATTTAGCGAACATCTGTTCTAAAGTTTATGTAATACATCGAAGAGATGCCTTTAGAGCGGCACCTCCTACTGTTGAGCGAGCTATGAGCAATGATAAAATAGAGTTTATCTTAAATGCTCATATTATAGAGGCTTATGGTTCAGCTATGGGTTTAGATGGTGTTAAAATAGAGCAAGATGGCAAAGAGATAGATCTGAAAGTTTCAGGTCTGTTTGTGTTTGTTGGTAACAATGTAAACAATGGTGTTTTAAAGCAAGAAGATGGCAGTTGGCTTTGCGATTTAAATGATAATGGCGAAGTAGTAGTTGATTTAAAAATGCACACAAGTTTACCAGGGCTTTTTGTTGCAGGTGATTTAAGAGTTGATGCAGCAAAGCAAGTAGTGTGTGCGGCTGCCGATGGTGCAGTTGCAGGAATGCAAGCACTAAGTTATGTTCAAGGACATTTATAGGTGCCCTTCAATGCCATTAAGTTAAGAGTTTTAACTCCATAAAATGCCTAAAGCTTAAAGCACAAAGCCAAAAGCTTGCCAGCATGTCATTTCCGTGAAAACGGGAATCCACAGTTTAAACTGCCGAAAAAGTATTTTTTAATTTTTAGGCAGTTAAAATCGTGGACTCCCACTTCTGTGGGAGTGACGAAGTGGCTAGCTTTAAGCTTTCGGCTTTGAGCTTAAAGCTAAGAAATGGATATGGAATCCTTAACTTAATGGCAATGATAGTACCCTCTATATATTATAAAGTGCTTGCTTTACTTTCTCTTGATTAATCTTTTTTATCAATTTTGAACTTAAGGCATCATAATTTTCGCTTGTAAGTTTTAGCGTTTTTAAAATCTCTTCTTGGCTTAAATTGTTAGCCCAAGATTTGAGAAGTTTTAACTCTCTTTTTGTGAGTTTAGCTTTTAGTGCTAACTCTAATTCTTCTGCACTCTTTAGTGGGTGAACAACTGCTTTTATATGCTTTCTTAACTCAGTTTCTAAATTCATTGATAAATACCTTAAAAAATTTCTGTAATATTATCACAATTTGATATAATATACAAATTAAGGGGTAAGATGAAATCATTTGCTATATATTTAACGGTTTTTTTTGTTGTTACTACTTACATTAGAGGTTTTTTAGGCTTAGATAGATATAAATTTTATGAAAACCCATATTTAGTTAAGTTAGAGAAAGAGAAAAAGAGTAAAAAAAATCATAACAATCACAAATTTGCACAAACAAAAATCAAAAAATATCAGTTAGAAAAGCCTGTAGCTATGTTAGATTTCTCTACAGTTATGGGCTCTAACCTTTTACCTATAGAAGAGAAGTATTTAAATATTGGTATAAAAAACAATTTAGCAAAAGAGTGGTTTACTAAAAAAACTGATGAAAACAAATTTAAAGTTGTAATCAGTATAAAAAGACATATTGTCAGCAGTAAAAGATATGTTTCAACTTATGATGCAAAAAGGCACTATGTAATAGAGAAAAAAATTAAAATTAATATAAATTATAAAGTTTATAACTCTAAAGATTTAGTTGTTGCTAAAGCTTTTATTCCATATAATGTTTTAATTAAATCAGTATCTAAGTGGGATTATTTAGAGAGTGAGAGAATAGCAAAAAAGAAATTGTTTCTAAAAATTGGTCAAAAAATAGCTAACTCTTTAAATTCAAAAAGATTTTATATTTTGCACCGTGCTAATGTCTCAAAACTATAAAAATTTTGTTATAATAGAGCTATTGTGATTAAATAACATCAGTTAAATAATTTAGGGATTTTTATGAAATTAAATATATTTATTTTGGCATTAGTTTCTCTGCTTATTCAAAGTTGTACTATCTTACCAGGTACATATAACGCAGGTGGATTTGGTTCTAACTCTTATAGTAGTAAATATAGAGAACCAATTAAGGTAGAGTTAGACGAAATTACAGGAAATGATTTAAAATTTGTTGTAGAGAGATTAGTCTTTTTAAAAGCTCTTAGAAGTCAATTAGCACAGAGAGGTCAAGTAATTTTAGATGACTCACCAATGCTGAAACTTAAAATTAATATAAATAGAAATCTTGTAACTTCTCGTAAATATAAAACTGTTGAGCATGGGCTTATTTTTTATCATTTAGATGCGCAGTATCAAACTTTTACAACATATACCATAACAGACAAAGCTGGTTTTACAGCCGCAAAGGGAAATATAAGATACAATGTAACAGTTAGAGCAAAATCAGGTGTAGATTATGATGATGCAAAGCGTGTATCATTAAAAAGTTTGTTTAAAGCAATAGCAAAAAGAGTAGCAGCAGATATAAGTGCAAGAGGACCTATGCTATCTGCCAAATATAATAAATAAAATATATAAAATGATAGGTAGATTTATATTAGCTACAATATTAATAGGTTTAATAAGTGGTTTTTTAATTACAATTTATGAACTACTTATCATATTCACTACCTACTTTTTCTTCCAAGGTGACCCTTATAAAACTATAGCTACACTTCCTATTTGGTATATCTATCTGTTGCCTACTGTAGCTATTTTTATAGTTAATTATATTGTCTCTAAAGATTCAAATATTAGAGAGTATGCATTAAATGAAATTGCCGACTCTATAGCTCAAAATAAAATGATTTTAAAAGTCAAAACTCTATTTCTTAAAATTATCGCTTCGGTTCTATCACTATCTACTGGGTTTATGGCTGGGACAGAGGGTCCAAGTGCTGGAATCGGTGCGATGATAGCTTACCATATTCATAAATTATTTAAATTACCAAATATGTTAATTAAAATGATAATAAGTGTTGGTGCAAGTAGTGCTATTGCTGCAATTTTTGTATCACCATTAACTGGTATTGCTTTTGCGGTAGAGCATATTGCTTATCAATTTCTAAAGCAGTATATTGGCTATTTAATTCTTGGTTCAGTAATTGCTTTTGCTATAAGTATAAATTTTTTAGAGCCTATTTACTTTAAACACTCTCTTGGTAGAAGTTTAGATAAAAGCTTTTTTTTGGTAAATTTAATATTTATTCCATATGTAACGATATTTGTCTATATATATTTATTTTTAAAAAAGAGAGTTTTGCACTTTATAGATTTTGAAATTTTTAAAAATGCATCTAAATATCGTAACTATATTTTTGCTATAATAGGAGGAAGTACAGTTGGAACAATTCTCTTAATAGAACCTCATGCTGCTTTTTCTGGTAAAGATGTTGTTACTTATCTTATAAATGATAATAAGCCAATATCGCTTGCTCTTATATTTACAGTATTATTTCTTAGGATTATTGGCACAACTATATCTATTTATTCAAATGCAGTAGGTGGTCTTTTTTTGCCAATTATGAGTATTGGTGCAATAGTTGGTTATAGTTTTGGAGAGATTTTATCTAATTATCATATTATATCTGAGCCATTCTATTTTGCTGCTATTGGAGCATCTGTATTTATGGGCGTTATTATGAAATTACCATTAACTGCTTTGGTACTTTCGCTAGAGACAACATTTGATTACAATGTAGTTATTGCAGCTGGTGTAGGTCTTGTAATTGTAGAGTATATATCATCATTAAACTTTAGCATAAATCGTCGAAATGTTACAAAAGCAGATAAAATATAAGGTACTTGCATTGTTTTAAGTTAAGGGTACCTTCATTGTCATTAAGTTAATGGATTCCATATCCATTTCTTGGCTTTAAGCTCAAAGCCGAAAGCTTAAAGCTATCCACTCCGTCACTCCCACATAAGTGGGAGTCCACGATTTTAACTGTCTATAAATAGCAATGTAACTTTTTTGACAATTTAAACTGTGGATTCCCACTTTCGTGGGAATCCACAGTTTTAATTATCTTGGCTTGAAAGTACGGCTTCCATTCCCTCTTTGTTTAGCACTCTTATTAAATTTGTAGAACCTTTTTTACCTGTGTTTGAGCCCATTGTAACAATATATTTTTTATCTATTGATATTCGTTTCTCATCAAGTACTTTTTTTACAAAGTTGTATAATAGGGTAGTAGGGTTTTTAACTTGCTCCATTATAAATAGCGGTCTAACACCCCAGACTAAATTTAGGGCTCTATGTGTTTTTAATGAGTGAGAGACTGCATAAATACTTTGCTTCGGGCGATATTTAGAGAGTGTCAAAGCAGATGTGCCAGATGTTGTAAATGGCACGAGTGCTTCTTTGTTTAAGTTTTTAGCTAACTGCACAGCCGATTTAGATACTGCATCTGAGCTATCTAGTGGCTCAAAATCTTTAAAAAATGGGTAGCTAATTTCTGCATCTTTAATTGTATCGTGCAGTACCTCTACCGCTTCAACAGAAAATTTACCAATAGTTGTCTCATCGCTTAGCATTACGGCATCTGTTCCATCATATACAGCATTTGCAATGTCACTAACTTCTGCACGCGTTGGAAAAGGATTCTCTTTCATCGTAGTTAGCATTTGAGTTGCTGTAATAACTGGCTTATGCAAGCGGTTTGCAACTTTTATAATGTGCTTTTGAATTCTAGGCAGTTTAGTAACTCCAAACTCTGCACCCAAATCGCCGCGAGCAACCATTACACCATTGCACTCATCTAAAATATCTTCTAAATTATTTATAGCTTCGCCTGTCTCTATTTTTGCTACAATAAATGGCTCGAAATTGTGCTTTGCCATAATCTGCTTTGCTTTTAATATATCTTTTCTATCCTGTACAAAAGATAGGGCTACTATGTCGATATCATTTTTTGAACCAAACTCTATATCTAATTCATCTTTTGCGGTAATTGCAGAGATTTTTAATTTAGTTTTTGGGAAATTCACGCCTTTTCTTGATGTTAATTCACCATCGTTAAGCATTTGTAACTCTAAAGCATTTTCATCTTTATCTATAACAACACTCTGCAAAGTTCCATCTGCAAAAAATACCTCTTCGCCAATTTTAACCATATCGATAATATCAGTGTAAGTTAAATGCAAAGTTTTAATATCATCACTTGGCTCTTTTGCTAAAGTTAATCTATCACCTTTTTTTAACTTTAAGACACCATCAATCTCACCAATTCTTACCTTTGGTCCTGAGATATCTTGCAGTATTGCAACCTCTTTTTTTAACTTAGCACTGACATTACGAATTAATTTTATAGAAGCTTTATGTACTTCATGGTCCCCATGTGAAAAGTTAAGCCTAAATACATTAACACCACGATTTATTAACTTCTCTATCATCTTTTCGTTTGCAGTAACAGGACCTAATGTTACAACAATTTTAGTTTTTCTCATATAATACCTTATTTAAATCTTTTTTACTAACTCTTTTAGGATGGTATCTCCACACACTTTGTCATTATCAGATAGTGTTAGTAATTTATTATATAAATCGGCTGGTATATAACTTACACATCTAACATTTTCTCCATCTTCAAAACGCATTTTATCATAAATTTTTTGCATCTGTCGTCTCTTCTCTTTTGGTACCCAAGAGCGTATAGATTTATATTCAACTACTTCACCATCTTTATATACGCCCGATACTTCTGCATAAACCCAATAGTAGCCTCTATCTTTTCGTAAATTTTTTACATAACCTTGCCAAATATTTCCTGCTTTAATTGTCGCCCAAAGGTCTGCAAAAGCACTTTTTGGCATATCTGGGTGTCTTAAAATATTATGAGGCTTACCAATTAATTCATCTATTGTATAGTCTGAAATTTCAGCAAAAGTATCGTTAGCGTAAGTAATTACACCTTTTAAATCTGTTCTTGAAATAATAACATCGTTTTGTGGTATTTCTGTCTCTATAAACATATCAAAAGAATCTGTCATTGTACTACCTTTTAATAACTTCAGTTAATAATTTTGATTAATTATAGCGTAATTTTAAGATAATATAGTAGATTACATAAAATTATAGATATATAAGTTTAAAAAATAGAAGTAAATATTCATTTTATAGAGCAAGTGCTCTATAAGTTATACATTTGTATTGCCACAATATCCACAAACTTTTGCTTCAACTGGGATTTTCATAGCACAATCTGAGCAACTTTTCTCTGTAGGTGCTGCTTTTGGCTCCTCTTTTTTCATTTTATTATATGCCTTTATAAAAATAAACATTACAAAACCTAAAATAATAAAAGAGATTAAATCTGTAATAAATACACCATATTTAATAGCAGGTGCTCCTGCCTTCTCTAAAGCCTTTATCGATGCATACTCTTTACCATCTAATGCATAGAAAAGATTACTAAAATCAACATTGCCAAGTACTGTGCCAATCGGAGGCATAATTACATTATTTACAAGTGACTTAACAAGAGTCGCAAACGCCGCACCAAAAATAAAACCTATAGCCATATCGACC
>WFYP01000267.1 GCA_015490055.1 Nitratifractor sp. | reverse complement strand
TCAAGAAAGAGTAACGACGCATAGAGGAAAGCTAGAGATGCCCTTCGGGTGGGCAATGCAAACGCAATCTTGCACAAGATATTTAAGTCATCTTAGCTTAGGCTAGGATTCATAAATCTCTTGCACAATCTTACATTTGCATTGCCCATTGTGGGTATTACCTATTATTAGAGGTGCCCTTAAAGTAGTTGCTTTGAGGGATACCTTGAAACATAACTTACGATTTAATCCCCATTTAACACTTTTTAGATAAAATAACTTTAATTTTTTTATAGGATTTTTTATGGATATCAGAAAGCAGTATTTAGAGTTTTTCGAATCTAAAGGGCATAAGGTTGTGCCAAGTTCTCCACTTGTTCCGGATGATGATACTTTGCTATTTACAAATGCAGGTATGGTACAGTTTAAGAGCATTTTTACAGGGCAAGAGCCGGCTCCTACTCCTCCTAGAGCTACAAGTAGCCAAACTTGTATTCGTGCTGGTGGTAAGCATAATGACTTAGATAATGTTGGTTATACGGCTAGACACCATACATTTTTCGAGATGCTTGGTAACTTTAGTTTTGGTGATTACTTTAAAAAAGAGGCTATTGCTTACGCTTGGGAGTTTGTAACAAGTAAAGAGTATTTAGGCTTACCAATAGAGAAGATGTGGGTTACAGTGCATGATAGCGATGATGAAGCTTATGATTTATGGAAAGAGCACATCAGCGAAGATAGAATTGTTCGTTTTGGCGATAAAGATAACTTTTGGCAAATGGGCGATACTGGACCTTGTGGACCATGTAGCGAGATTTTTTACGACCAAGGCGAAGAGCATTTTAACAGCCCAGAAGATGTAATGGGTGGCGATGGCGACAGATTTTTAGAGATTTGGAACTTAGTATTTATGCAGTATGAGCGTGACGAAGAAGGTACTTTGCATCCATTGCCAAAGCCTAGTATCGATACAGGTATGGGCTTAGAGCGTGTTGTTGCAATTAAAGAGGGCAAGTTTAACAATTATGACTCTTCACTATTTGCTCCACTTATTGCAAAGATTACAGAGGTTGTAGGCAAAGAGCCAACAGATGAAAATATTGCAAGTTATCGTGTAATTGCAGACCATTTGCGTTCTACTACTTTCTTGCTAGCTCAGGGCGTAACTTTTGATAAAGAGGGGCGTGGTTATGTACTTCGCCGTATTATGAGAAGAGCGATTCGCCACGGATATTTGCTTGGACTTAGAGAGCCATTTATGTATAAGCTTGTTGATACTTTGGCAGAGCAGATGAAAGATGCTTATGATTATCTGCCAAAGAGAGCCGAAGCAGTTAAGAGTGCAATGAAGCAAGAGGAAGAGCGTTTCTTTAATACAATAGAGGCTGGAATTAAGCTCTTTGAAGAGGAACTTAAAAATACTAAAGATACATTTAGTGGAGAGGTTGCATTTAAACTGTATGATACATACGGTTTCCCATTAGATTTAACGCAAGATATGCTTAGAGAGAAAGGTATTGCACTAGATGAGGCTGGCTTTAATGCTAAAATGGATGAGCAAAAAGCTAAATCTAAAGCAAATTGGAAAGGTACAGGTGATAGTGTAGCGAAGGGTGAATTTAAAGAGCTTAAAGAGAAGTTTGGAGTAAACGAGTTTGTAGGTTACGATACTACAAAGCAAAAAACTAAAGTGCTTGCACTAATGGATGAAGAGTTTAAACTTGTAGATAGCTTAGATGGCAAAGGTTGGGTATATTTAGAGCAGACTCCATTTTATGCCGAGAGCGGTGGACAAGTTGGCGATGAAGGAGAGCTTGTTGTTGGCGACACAACAGTAAAAGTGCTTGATACTAAGAAGTTTAATGATATGAACTTAAGCGAAGTAGAGGGCTCTTTAAAAGTTGGTGATGAAGTAGAAGCTATTGTAAGTAATAAGCGTGCTGAAATTGCTAAGCATCACTCGGCTACCCACTTACTTCAAGCGGCTTTAAAAGCTGTACTTGGTGAACACATTGCACAAGCTGGCTCGTATAATGATGATAAGCGTCTTAGATTTGACTTTACGCATCAAAGTGCTTTGAGTAAAGAAGAGATTAAAAAAGTTGAAGCTTGGGTAAACGATAAGGTGCTAAGAGCTTTAAATGTTGTTACTGAAATTATGGATATTGATGAGGCTAAAAATAGTGGTGCTATGGCACTATTTGGCGAAAAGTATGGTGACAGAGTGCGTGTGGTATCTATGCAAGATGCTTCGGTTGAGCTTTGTGGTGGTACGCATGTTAAAAATACGGCACAAATTGGTACATTTATAATTACTAAAGAGAGTGGTGTAAGTGCTGGGGTAAGAAGAATCGAAGCAATTTGTGGAGCTAGTGCATTAAATTATATTAACGATATAAGAGAGCTTTTAGATAATATTACAAGCGAGTTAAAAAGCCAAGAGCCACTAAAAGCTATTTTTAAGTTAAAAGAGCAGATTAAAGAGGTGCAAAAAGAGTTAAAAGATGCTTTAAACTCTAACAAAAAAGAGTTGCAAGCAAAAGAGATTAATGGCGTAAATGTTATTGTAGATAGTGTTGATGCTGGTGATATTAAGCAATTAATAGACGAAGCGAAAAACAAATACGATAAAGTTGCAATTATGCTACTACAGAAAAAGGGAGATAAAGTTCTTTTAGCAGCTGGTAGCAAAGGTTGCGATATTAACGCTGGCGATTGGATTAAAACGACTGCTCCAGTAGTTGGCGGTGGCGGTGGTGGTCGTCCAGATTTTGCCCAAGCTGGTGGAAAAGATGTTAGTAAAATTGATGCCGCACTTAAAACTGCCAAAGAGTATTTAGATAGTAAGCTGTAGAAAATGATAAGATTATGCTCATCTTCGCAAACTCGGGCTAAATTGTTAGATAGCTTTGGTATAGAGTATTTGCAAGTTGGTGTTGAGTTTGATGAAGAGAGTATAAAAGAGAGCAACCCTAAATCGTTTGTATATAGTGTTGTTCAAGGCAAACTAAAGAGTGCAATGGCTAGTTACGATTTAGATATGCCACTACTTGTTGCTGATACCGTTATAGAAGCAGATGGCAAAATTCTTCGTAAAGCTAAGAATAAAGATGATGCAAAAGAGATACTGCTAAAGCAGAGTGGTAACGAAATCTCAATAATTACTGCAACTGCTCTTAAAAAAGAGGGCTTTTTATTCTTGGATATATCCTCTACTAAATATCTATTTAACACATTTGACATGGATGATTTGAATAGATATTTAGATAGTGGGCAGTGGGCTGGCAAAGCTGGTGCTTGTATGGTAGAGGGCTTTTGTAAAAAGTATATAAAAGAGGTTGTTGGCTTAGAGAGTACTGCTATGGGCTTACCTGTTGAGAAAATTATTCCTTGGCTGGAGTTTTAATGTATTTTGATAACGAGTTAAAAGCCCTAAAAAAAGCCAATAGATACAGAGAGATAGAGCTGTTTGATAAAGATATTATAGATTTAGCAAGCAACGACTATTTGGGTCTTGCAAGCAAGAAGAGTAAGTTTAAAAAGGCGTATGAATTAGTTTGCGAATATGATACTTTTGCTCCAAAGGCTAGCTTGCTCGTAAATGGCTACCACGATATACATAAAAAATTTGAAGAGAAGATTTCTAAAGTAAATGGTTTTGAAGCAGGGCAAATAGTAGGTAGTGGATTTTTAGCTAATCTTTCTCTTATAGAGGCATTGGTTAGACAAAAAGATGAACTCTTTATAGATAGTGAATATCACGCTAGCGGAGTTATGGCTAGTAAGTTAGTTAAAAATGTAACAATTTTTAAGCATAATTCGGTCGAAGATTTAGAGCAAAAGTTAAAGCAGAGCAATTCAAAAAGAAAAATTATAGCAATAGAGGGTGTTTACTCTATGAGTGGTGATATTGCCAAAAAGGAAATTTTTGAATTAGCTTGTCGTTATGATGCTTTATTAATAGTTGATGAAGCTCATAGTAGTGGAACTATTGGCAAGCATCTTTTGGGTGTTTTTGACTATTACGATTTAGAGATTAAGCCTAACTTTATAAAGATGGGAACACTTGGTAAAGCTTATGGTAGTTATGGGGCATATATTTTAAGTAGTTTAGAGATAAAAGAGTTTTTAGTTAATAGAGCAAAACCAATTATCTACTCTACTGCACCATCCGTAATTGATACAGCTTTAGCATTAGTAAATTTAAAGTATATTCTTAAAAATTCACCTAAATTATCTGCTAAGTTGTCTAACCGCAGAGCCTTAGTGAGAGAGTTTTTGGGGATTGATGTTCAGTCACAAATTGTGCCAATTCCTCAACCTAGCAATAAAGAGGCGAAAAGAGTACAAAAAGTTTTGCTCGATAAGGGTTACTTGGTTGGTGCAATTAGACAACCAACAGTTGATGTGCCAATACTTAGATTAATTCCTCGTGCTAGTGTAAGGGTTAAAGAGTTGCAAAAAGTATTAGAGTTAATAAAGGAATTTAATGATTAATATTAACTCTTTGCATATAAAAAATAATGGCAAAACTTTAGTTGATATAGAAAATTTACCTATAAAAAAAGCTACCGCATTAGTTGGTCAGAGCGGTAGTGGAAAGTCGCTTACACTTAAGGCGATACTAGATATGTTGCCATCTTCTTTGCAAAAGAGTATTAAGATAGAAGCACCATTTAAATTAGAGAGAGGTAATACCTTATCTTTTATTCCGCAAAACCCATTTACTGCACTATCTCCTCTTACTAAAATATCTAAGCAGTTTTTTGCACCAGAAGCAAAGGCAAAAGAGCTTTTTGAAATGTTAGATTTAGAGTGGAGAATATTTAACGAGTATCCACCAAATTTAAGTGGCGGACAGTTGCAGAGAGTAATTTTTGCAATAGCATTAGCAAATGAACCAAAACTTCTGCTTTTAGATGAACCAACTACAGCCTTAGATGTAAAATTAAGAGATGAAGTTGTAGAGATTTTAAAGAGATTACAGCAGAAGTTAAACTTTTATATGCTTTTTGTTACACACGAGATAAATTTAGCATCAAAATTTTGTGATTATATGGTAGTATTAAAGAGTGGAAAAGTTGTAGAAGCTGGAAATACAGAGCAAATTATAAATTCTCCTAAAGAGGCTTATACAAAACTATTAATAGAGTCAAATTTCGCAAATAGAGAGTTTAGAGAATGATAAACAAAATTTTTAAATCAATTTTAATTGTCAGTTTGTTGGTTGCAGCATTACTAGCTGGTATGTTTATCTATGCTTATAACTCTGTAGATACCGATGTTGAAAAGCTTGTAAAATATACACCTGATACATCTAGTGAAATTTTAGATAGAAATGGTAAAAGAATTGCTTATATTTTTAAAAAACGCCACCGTCTATATGCAACATATAATGAAATCCCTGTTTATATAGTAGAGGGTTTAATTGCTATGGAAGATACAAAATTTTTTGAACATAATGGTATAAATCCAGATGCAATAGCAAGGGCAGTTTTAAAAGATATTAAAGCTCGTAAATTTGTAGAGGGTGGCAGTACAATTACTCAGCAACTTATAAAAAATATGTTTTTAAGTAGGAAAAAGAAGCTCTCTCGAAAATTAAAAGAGATGATACTCGCCCTTAAATTAGAGAAAAAGTTAAGTAAAGAGCAGATTTTAGAGCGATATTTAAATGAAATTGCTTATGGAAATAACTATTTGGGTGTAAAAACTGCTGCCGAAGGCTACTTTAGAAAAGATTTAAGCCAATTAACACTTAAAGAGTCTGCAATGTTGGTTGGTATTCCTAATGCACCATCGTATTATAATCCACTAAGACATTATGAACGAACAATTAAGAGAGCAAATTTAATACTTAGAAGACTTAGAAATTTAGGTTGGATTACAAAAACAGAGTATGAAGAGGCAAAAAAAGAGCGTCCAAAGGTTTATAAAACTTCATTAACTCAAAATGTAGCACCATATATTGTAGATGAAGTTGTAAGAAGATTAAGTAAAAAGTTTCCAGATTTAAAAACAGCAGGGTATAAAATATATACAACTATCGATTTAGATAAACAAAAAATTGCAAGAGAAGCAGTAAGAAAAGGGCGTAAAGCTGTTATAGATAAAACTCACGAAGATTCAAATAAAAGTGATATGAATGGTGCAATGGTTGTTGTTCAAAATAATACAGGTGATATTTTAGCATTAGTTGGTGGAGTGGATTATAAAAAGAGTAGTTTTAATCGTGCAACAATGACTAAGAGACAACCTGGTTCCTCTTTTAAACCTTTTGTTTATCAAACTGCGTTAGATTATGGATATAATCCAGCAACTAAACTCACCGATTTAGCTAGAACATTTAAATATACTAAAAATGGCAAAACAGTAACTTGGACACCACAAAATTATGAAAGAAATTTTGAAGGCTTTATTCCACTTAGAGAGGCTCTTGTAGAGTCAAGAAATTTAGCAACAGTTAATTTGGTTTACGATTTAGGATTGCAAAAAATTCGTAGCCGACTTGCTTTACTTGGAGTAAAAAATATTCCTAATAATTTATCTATATCGTTAGGTAATTTAGCACTTAGCCCTCTTAAAATGGCACAAATTTATACAGTGTTTTCTAATAAAGGACATATGATAGAGCCAAGACTTGTTAGTAAAGTAGTTTCTAAATATAATAGTGTAATTTATGAAACAAAACCGAAAGAGATAGCTAATTTTACAAAGCCAGAGCAAGCGTATTTAATGACAAGTATTTTAGAAGATGTAATAAAACGAGGAACTGGTAAAAAAGCAAAAGTAGAAGGGCTAGAGTTAGCAGGTAAAACCGGTACAACAAATAACTATATCGATGCTTGGTTTTGTGGATATTCCCCTACAATCACAACTATAGTGTGGTATGGTAGAGATAAATATAAAACAATATATAAAGGTGCAACAGGTGGTAGGGTAGCAGCTCCTGTATTTTCTGACTTTTACAGAAATTTATTAAAATTAAATCCTAAATTAAAAAGAAAATTTACTGTTCCAGCTGGTGTGTTTGTTGGTAAAGTTGGCAATAGAACTGAATTATATACTAAAATTTCTCCGTTACCAAAAACTGACCCAAATGAAGATATGTATGAAAATGCTTCTAATATACCTACTAGAAATAAGAGTGATAATAATAGTTCACAAATAAATTCAAATAACAGTAATGAAATAAATTATGATGATACAAGCGATAAAGTAAAAGATAGTGAAGATGTAGAAGTGCTCTATTAGTATTGATATACCTAAATACTACTGTTATTTAATTTCTTTATTTCTT